>JAKMEW010000035.1 GCA_022425745.1 Rubripirellula sp. | reverse complement strand
CAGTTCGACTCAATTACAGTCCTATTCCGGATTCGGTGGTGTTGGTGGTTACTTGGGGCTACTGCAACAGTCTCAGCAGATCAGAAACACCGAAGAGAATTTACGTCTTCAGTTGCGAACTCGCGATCGACTTGAAGCCCTGTACGACAACGAGTTAATCGATATTGTCCAGGTGGATCAGTTTCGGCAGAACATCGAAGTCACACGGGCTAACCTTCTTGATCAAACCAACAATCTTGAGCTGTCGGTTGATAACTACAAAACACAAGTTATGGGGCTGCCTGCGGATCTGGCCGTTTCCGTCGACGAATCGCTGGTTAGTGATTTTCAGCTGATCCCGCTGGAATCCAACGAGATCGTTGATTCGCTTCTCGATCTGCAAAGGAAACTCGGAAAGATCAGTCAGCTTGTCGAATTGAGGGCTCAGGTAGCAGAGCTAGAACAGGATTTGGAGGACGCGATCGCGGCGGCTTCGTTTGAAGCGTCTGCTTTTGATGAAGGCTTGTCTCGTTTGAATCAGTCCCTTGAACGTTTGAATCCCGCGAACGGGAAAGATGATGAGGAGAGAGCAGATGCAAAAGGTTTGGCGGAACCGAACTTTTCAGAGATGACATCGGAAGAAGTCGGCGACGCGGTCGTGCTCGTTCGAGATTCCATTGAGCAGCAACTCATCGGTTTCGATATCGAGCAGCAGCCTGCATTGGTTCTTGATGCTGTTAAAAGCCACATGCCGCTCGTTGAGGCAATGCTGCTAGACGCTGAAAAGCAGATGCAAAGGCTCCAGGAGGCGGCCAAGATCCGAGAGCGCACGATGGTCTCAGAAGAGAGAATTCGTTTTACGGAAGACCGAAAGCGACTGCGGATTCGACTCGACGATCTGACCATGGGCGAGAATAGCATGGAGTCAGCTAAGCAAGCGATCGATGCAATTGAGGAAGAACTCGAGAGTCAGCCGATCCAACGAACCCTTGCTGCACTAACTGCTTGGGTACAGGAATATCTGCAGATCGTTGAACGTCTTTCGTTGATTCCCGCTCAGGCGAGACTTGAGGTGATCACCGTTGAGGAGGTTGAGCTAACGCCTGAGCAAGCGTTTGAAATTGCCCTTAACCACCGTCTGGATTTTATGAACGGACGCGCCGCCCTGGTGGATCGCTGGCGAGCGATTGAGATTGCGGCCAATGAGCTCGAGTCGAATTTGTCGATCACGGGTAATTGGGACATCGGTACAGCGAGAAATAATATACTCGATCTCCGAGGCGGGACGAGTAACCTGCAGTTGGGCCTCGAGTTCGATGCACCGTTGGCACGATTGCTTGAACGCAATGGCTACCGAGAAACGCTGATTGAGTTCCAAAGATCTCGTCGTCAATTGATACAGTCTCGTGACGGTTTGCAGAAGGGATTACGGGCACTTTTGAGAACGCTCAAGCAGCGACGCTTACAGCTCGAGATTCAAAGGCGTGCGGTGTCGATTGCCCTGAGGCGAGTGGAGCAAACACAGCTTTCTCTGTTGACTCCTCCCCCGCCGATCCAGCCGGGTTCGCGTCCGCAGATCAATCCCACCACCGCGATTAACCTGCTCGCTGCACAAGGATCGCTTCAGACCTCGCAGAATAGTTTTCTGGCTGCGTGGCTCAATTATTACGCCGCGCGCCTGCGGTTATACCGCGAGCTTGGGGTGATGGAACTGGATGCTGAGGGGCAGTGGGTCGAAAATCCGCTCTCTGAGGCGACGGAGGAAGCAGTACGCAGTCTCCAGCCAGTATCGATTCAGGTTTCCGACGAATCACCGGGAGAAAATTTGGGCGTCGGTGATTCAAATAACGGTCGTACTCCTCCGAGTGGTTTGGGGAATCGAGCAGAACAAGACGCTGACATTCAGGTGAATTTGCGATCAGCTGCGTTGCCCACCGTGTTAGAATTTCCGGTGCGTTGACGGTTTCCCAATTCAATGTTGGGGTTGGTTTGTTGAACAGAGGCGTGCTCGGCCTTCGACAATCCCTGGTTACTGTCCCAAATGAGTCCATCCGATTGAATACTTCAAAGTGCCAGTGATGAACGCCGAGAAGGAAACAGCAGAAGATACGGTTCGCGTTAGCGGAGGTCGAAACGAACGCCGTGTCCTTCGTGGTGTTGTTGTTTTCGGTGTGATCAGCATCGTAGGCATTGTCTCCGCAGTGGCGTACTGGCCAGAATCAAGAATTGAAACTGGACCCACTCTCACGCACACCATTCAACGGGGAAACTTGACCGTTTCGGTTACCGAACAGGGGACGCTGGAAAGTTCGAATAATACTGAGATCAAATGCAAGGTTCGAGGGTTCAGTACCGTTACCTATGTGGTGCCAACCGGTACGGTCGTGGAAGAGGGTCAAGAGTTAGTTCGTCTCGACACCAAGGTGATCGAAGAACAGTACAGCCTCACCAAAACAAATACGTTTATCGCACAGGCGACTCTCGCTGAAACCCAAGCGAACGTTGAGAAGGCCAAGATTGCGATTAAAGCGTACGAACAGGGACGCTTTCGTTCACAATTACAATCGCTAGAAAAAGAACTTGCCGCGCATGTCCGTAATCTGCGAACCGCGAAGAAAATGTATGAGCGTTCCAAAGATCTGTTTCGGCAAGGATACGTGACGGAGTTGGAGGTGGAGGGGAACGCCTTCACGGTCACGCAGGCAGAATTGGAATTGGAGGTTAAAGAGACCGAGATTTCCGTTTTGAAAGACTTTACTCGCAAGATGCAGATGGAAACGCTCAATGGGAATATTACCGCGAGCGAATCAAAACTCGCGGCTGATCAAGCTGGGCTTGCGATGGAGATCAAACGTCGTGATCGTGCGGAGCAGGAATTGCAAGACTGCGTGATCCGCGCACAAAAATCAGGGCTCGTTATTTATCCCTCGGCGGCCTCGTGGAAGACAACACCTGACATCACTGACGGGGCAACAGTGCGAAAGGATCAAGTGCTCTTGTTGATGCCCGACTTATCGCAAATGCAGGTCAAACTTGGGATCCACGAGTCCGTCATCGATCGCGTTAACCCAGGACTCGAAGCGATCGTGACCTTACCCGATCGAACGTTGAAGGCGACCGTTTCCGAAGTAGCCTCTGTGACGCGTCCCGCAGGATGGTGGACCGGCAATGTGGTGAAATACGATACTGTCATCAAGCTTCCCGAGAATGAGGGTTTGAAGCCGGGGATGAGTGCCGAGATCGAGGTGATTTTGGCGGTGCATGAGGATGTGCTGTTGTTGCCCGTCGCTGCCGTGGTGGAAACGGAAGACGGAAACTTCTGTTGGGTTTCCGCTAACGGTGAGCCTGTCAAGCGATCCGTGGAACTCGGCGACAGCAATGATGTCTTCATTGAGGTCTTGTCCGGGCTAGCTGAGGGCGAAGAGGTCGTGCTTAACCCAGCAGCACTGGTTGAGGAAGCTGCGGAGGATGCATTGGCGACCCTCTCTAGTGATTCTGATAGTAATGCTCCCGATTCGACTTCATCGCGGGAGTCGGCAGCCGAATGAAACGCTTTGTGATTCTTTCCTTGCTTCTGGCTGCATCGGGGCTGATCGCATTTGCGATCCTCCCAGGACCTTCGGCGTCCACCTCGGTTGAGCTACCCATTTATTCCGTGGAGCAGCGGGAAGTCGTTGTTTCGGTGACGGAACAGGGAACGCTTGAGAGTGCGAATAATACCGAGATCAAATGTCGAGTCCGTGGCGACAATACCATCACGTTTGTCATCGAGAGTGGAACGCAGGTTGAAGAGGGCGAGATTCTAATCCAGCTTGAGACCTTGGCGATCGAGGAAGAGATCAGTGAACGTACCAAGTTTTTTTACCTTGCCCAATCAGCGTCCGCGAGGTCTCGAGCTGATGTTGAAAGAGCCAAGATTGCCATCGATGAATACCAGCAAGGATTGTTCCCATCCGAGTTGGCGTCGCTAAAGAAAGACTTGGCGGTGGCAGAGTCAAGATTGCTCAACGCGACCAATCGTCTGAAACATTCACGCATGATGTCACGCAGTGAATACGCGAGCGAGCTAGAAGTTGAGGAAAGAGAATTCGCTGCCAAGCAAGCGAGCCTAAATGTTGACTTGATTCAGACTCGCATGGAAGTTCTTGAACAGTACACGCAACAAGAGGAACTGGTACGGTTGCGAGGTGAGCTTCAAGCAGCGATCGCAACGCATGAAGCGGACTTGGAGACAGCGCTCGCCGATAAGAAAAGACTCGATCGCGCTCTTGAGGAACTTGAGCTGTGTACCATCCGCGCACAACGTGCCGGTTTGGTCATCTACCCCAATAGCCAGCAGTGGGAAGAGGCTCCCGAGATCGAGGCGGGGGCAACGGTCAAGAAAGATCAGACATTGTTACTCATGCCAGATCTGACTCAAATGCAAGTTAAGGTCGGCGTTCATGAGTCGGTGATTGACCGCTTGCAAACGGGGATGAGCGCCAATGTGACACTCAATCGGAAGCCGGTTGCGGGGCAAGTAAGTTATGTCGCGTCTGTGGCCCAGCCCGCAGGTTGGTGGACTGGTAACGTTGTGAAATATGATTCGATTGTCTCCCTGCCAGATCTCTCCGGTCTACGACCCGGGATGAGTGCCGAGGTAGAAGTGATCTTTGGCCGTTACCCCGACGCGCTTGCCATTCCCGCCAATGCGTGTGTTGAGTCAAGCCACGGATTCGTTTGCTGGATCAAGCAGAATGATCAGGTCCTTCGCAGGGAATTGGATCTTGGTGACGGGAATGAAATGTTTATCGTCGTTCGTTCAGGACTGCAAAGTGGCGAGCAGGTCATCCTCGATCCACTGACCCACCTGCCTGAAGCACAGCAGGAGGTCGCGGGTGCGGTCGAGCAGGCGAGTGACTCACAATTTAGATACGAAGACCTCTGAATCTAGAATCTTGAATCACAACCAACAGACGACCGATTTCACTTCACCTCATGGGCGTTTTGATATTGCCCTAAAGGTTGCGGCCGTATGCATCATGCTCGGTGGTGCGGGTTGGCTAATCGCCGCATCGGTTTCAAGGGAACCGATCGATCCCTACGCGGAGATGCTGACGGCGAAGATTCAGCGAGGACCCCTAACCGTGATCATTCGGGAGCAGGGGCTTTTGGAGAGTGCCGAGAATCATGAATTCAAATCCAAGGTGCGCGGGTTCAACGCCGTCCTTTGGATCATTGACAGTGGCACTTACGTCAACCAGGGTGATGAGCTTGTTCGTCTTGACGCTCTTGGGATTCAAGAGCAGGTGGATGAACGAGCCAAGTACGCGAACTGGTCGCAGTCAGCAGCCGACCGATCCGCTGCAACCGGTGAGCGAGCGCGACTAGCCGTTGACGAGTACAAGCAGGGGCGTTTCAAAACCGAATTACTCGGGGGGCAAAAAGAAATCGCTGTCGCAGAATCGATTTTGCAGAATGCCACGGATCGCTTAAAGCACAGCAAGCTGCTTGCAAAGAGCGGTTACCTCAATGAGACGGAAATTGAAGAACGCAGCTTTGCGGTCAATCAGGCAAAACTGGATCTTGATCTCAAGCAGACGCAACTTGAAGTGCTTCAGAACTTCACTTACGAGGAGCAGCTTCAAACGTTGACCGGTAATCTGACTTCAATCGAAGCCACGCATCAAGCAAACGTCGAGAGGGCAACAGCGGATGGGTCACGACGTGATCGGGCGGTGGAGGAATTGCAGTATTGCGTGATCAAAGCAGATCGTGGTGGTTTGGTCATCCACCCCAATGCCGCTAAGTGGGAAAATGGGCCGATTGCCGAAGGCACCAATGTGCACAAGGATCAGGTGATGTTGCTCATGCCGAATCTTGAAAAAATGCAGGTGAAAATTGGAGTACACGAGTCCACCGTCAAGCGAGTCAAAGTTGGTCAGGCCGCCCAGGTGATGATGGGCAATCGTGTGGTGACCGGAGAAGTATCCGAGGTCGCTTCGATCACCAAGCCGGCCGGATGGTGGACCGGGAATCAGGTTCGATACGACACGTTGATCACACTTCCCCCGGCAGAGAATCAATTGCCAGGAATGAGCGCAGAGGTAGAAATCACCGTTGCAACCCATGAGGATGTGTTGCAGATTCCGGTTGCTGCAGTCGTCGAGAACCATCAAGGGGCGTTCTGCTGGGTCAAGACGCCCGATGGACGTGAGAGAACCAAAATTGAACTCGGTGACAACAGCGAGAGTTTTCAAGTTGTGCTCAACGGGCTCGCCGAAGGAGATGAAGTGTTTATCAATCCCTATGCTTTCGAGGGTTATGCCGAGCCGGTTCAGGGTTCAGCCATGAAAGTTACTGACGGAGCCGAAGCTTCGATAAAGGAGTCATCAGAGGCGCCGGTGTCAAACCAGAAACAAAACACCGATAAGCAAGGCACTGAGAAGAAACCCACCAAAAACACGAAATCCACCAAAATCAAGTGAGCGGAACGCCTCCACAGGCAACCATCAATCGTGATTGCACAATTTTTCCAAACCGTTGACCTAGGTATCAAAAGCCTGCTCGTTCAAAAAATGCGAGCGGGTTTGGCTGCGTTAGGGATTTTCATTGGAACTTCCACCGTGATCTGGCTCGTGGCGATGGGTGAGGGTGTCAGCTATCGGGCGCAGCAACAAATTCTTGAGCTGGGTGCGAAGAACGTGATTGTTCGCACAAAGCAACCCAATGAAGGGAGCGAAGAGGACGCGAGTAGTCGAGTCAAGACGTACGGTTTGCTTCGAGCTGATTACCGTCGAATCGTCGAAAATATCCCCAACATTCGTCGAGCGATCCCGATGCGGGAACTGAAGTTTGAACTTCGGCTCGATGATCGAACCGCCGACACCAAATTGGTTGGTTGCACCGAAGAGTATCTCGAGTTGAACCGCCTTGAGATCGCTCGCGGGCGTTGGCTCGCTAACCGAGATCGCGGAGAAAAAGTGATCGTCCTCGCGGCCGAAACCGCACGAAGATTGTTCCCCTACGAAAATCCGATCGGCCGAGCGATCTGGGTCGGCAGCGAGTTCTACACGGTGATCGGTCAAACCAAAGATCGTACCGCCTCGGCAGCGATCGGCGGGAGTCTCGATTCTCGCGACTACAACCTCGATGCCTACATCCCGATCAAGACGCTTCGGCAACGGGTTGGCGATCTGGTGATGAAACGTGTCGGCGGTGGCCGCGGGTTTAACTTTGTTGGTGAAGATGTCGAGCTGAGTCAGATCACCGTTGAAGTGAATCGAATCGAAGAAGTTGACGAGACCGCTCAGATCATTGAAACGCTGCTCAAGAAATTTCACGAAGAAGAAGATTACGCCGTCGTTGTGCCACGCGAATTACTGCGCCAAGCGGAACGAACTCGAACCATGTTCAATGTGCTGTTGGTGGTGATCGCGGGTATCTCTTTGTTGGTCGGTGGCATTGGGATCATGAACATCATGCTCGCAACCGTTACCGAACGCACCCGAGAAATCGGCGTGCGACGAGCATTGGGAGCAGCCCGCAGCGATATCATCGGCCAGTTTTTGACCGAGACGGTTGTGTTGACCGCGAGTGGTGGATTGGCGGGTGTTCTATTCGGATTATCAGTGGGGCCGATCTTCCGTTTTATAAAACAGGCTGTAACTGCCATCTCTCCTGATGCACTACCGCCGATCGTTCATCAACTCGAACCAAGGATTGCTCTTTGGTCGGTCTTACTTTCACTCGGTATTTCACTCGGCGTTGGCGTTCTGTTCGGTGTTTATCCCGCTCGCAAGGCAGCTTACCTTGATCCGATCGAAGCGTTACGTCACGAGTGACGGTGTGATGAATTTGATGGACGGTTTCGCCGATCCAGCCTAGACATTGATAAGATCCCTGCTTCAACACTCGTAGCACTTTAAAAACCTGATGGACCAATACGCTTTCCGCGTCGAGAACCTGCATCGAACCTACTACATGAAGGGTGAGACGGTTCATGCGCTGAGGGGCGTTTCGTTTGACGTTCGCAATGGCGAATACATCGCCATCATGGGGCCCTCCGGATCCGGCAAAAGTACGTTGCTCAATGTGCTCGGCTGTTTGGACCGACCCACCCAAGGCAAGTATCTGCTCGCTGGCCAGGATGTGGCACAGATCAACGATTATCAGCTTTCGCGGATTCGCGGTCAGCGGATCGGGTTTGTGTTTCAGTCGTACAATCTCCTGCAGCAGCTCAATGTGGTTGAGAACATTAAAGTGCCACTGCAGTATCAGGGTCTGATTGGAAGGGACGCAAACGCGAAGTGTCGTGAACTTGCTGAGTTGGTGGGACTGGGCTCGCGTCTCTACCATCGTCCAACTGAACTTTCCGGTGGCCAGCAGCAGCGTGTGGCGATCGCCCGCAGCCTTGTGAACGATCCCTACTTTGTTCTCGCCGATGAGGCGACGGGGAATCTGGATTCCAAGACGACCGAAGAGGTGCTCGATCTATTCGAATCGCTAAACCAGAACGGCAAGACGATCGTGATGATCACACACGAAGATGAGGTGGCAGAGCGAGCGAAGCGAGTGATTCGACTCCGGGACGGGATGATCGAATCCGATGAGCTGAACCGATAGTGATCTCGCTGAACAACGTCACGCCGCCGACGCTCGCGGTTGTTTATTGCTCAAGTTTTTCTTTGAGCGAAGCGAGTTCTTTTTGAACGGCGTCACATCCCTGTTTGGCCATCAGCCAGCCAATGAAGAACATGACGATCTTCATGAACCCCTTGGGCAGGACGACGGAATTCTGTGTGACCCGAGTTCCGGAATCCGTTGACTCAAAAAGGTATTCGGCGTGAATGTCGAATTGTTTACCAACCATCTCAATGGAAGAGCGGTGGGGAGGTTCCCAAACAGTGACTTCACCATCGAAATCCATCTTGCAGCCGTGATCTTCGGTCACGCAGTCAAAGGTTGCTCCTAGACCTTCGATTTCGTTGGTCGGTCTGTCTTCGATCACCGTCAAACTCCATTCGGCAACATGGCCGTTGGTGTAGGAGAAGACTTCTTCGATGGGGCGGTCGACGGTGATGCTACCGGAGGTTTTCATTGATAACTTTCTCAATCGGAACGGGGGGTCAATGTTTTACCGTTCGCTCGGCGTATCGACCAGCACCGAAAGTTCAGCCGGTGGGATTTCTGAATCTAATGAGTTAGCCGTGATACCTCGAGGACCATTGCCGCCTTCTCCCCCTTGCATCTCGCACTCGTACCAACGCCGATACGCTTCATCCGCTACCCGCCTCGCATCGTTCAATGCGACGATGGCCGATGCGTAGGCTGCTGCAGAAAGGTTGCAATCACTACTTGCCCTTGGTGAAAATTCCGGAAAGGTTATGAGGTGCCTTTCAATCACATGTTTCTGATTGTTCACAACCATAGCTTCACTCTGTGACCCAATCACCGAGGCCAGTGCGACAACGGCACACAGAGAGATAATAGAGCTATTCTTGAACTTCCAAATGTTTAGCTGCATTTGCCGGCCCTTCCTTGAGCAATTGATCTGCAAGTGACACTATTTCTGACGCGTTGCCGGAGGTACTGTCGTTTTGCTGATCGCGATGTCTTCGGATACCACGAATGAAATCAATCTCTTCAT
>JAKMEW010000121.1 GCA_022425745.1 Rubripirellula sp. | reverse complement strand
TCACAGACGGTGCTGACCGCCTTGGTTCAAGGGCGAAACGAGTGGACGGCATGGTTGCATGTTCGAACCAAAGATGAGACGATCAAATTAAAAGTGGGTGATTCGTTTGAGATCGGAACCGTCAAAGGTTCGGTTAAGTCGGTGAACGCTCGCAGCGTCATTTTGGATGTTGAAGGAAACGACATTGAGTTGCGTCCATCGGGCAACCTTCTTGATTCAGCGAACTCAATAGCCACCAGTCTTCCAGCGGTACCTTGAACGATCCATCGCAGCACGCATCTTCGATATCATGCCGCCAACTTACGGTACGCTTCGGCGGCGGATTTGAGGCGTTAAAAAGCGTGTCGCTCGAGATACCGGAGGGTGAGATACTTTCTCTGGTCGGTCCTAGCGGATGTGGAAAAACGACGCTCCTTCGTGTGCTTGCGAACCTCCAGCAACCCACCGCAGGTGAGGTCGTTTTGAATCCCGCTATTCGGGGTGATTTGGGGCAGATTGCATTTGTTTTTCAGCAGCCCACGTTGCTTCCGTGGCGCACTGCTCTGCAAAACGTGGTTTTACCACTCGAGTTGTTGCGGCAATCCAATCCGCTAGGGGATTCTTCGGGTGGTTCTTCGGGTGGTTCTTCGGGGACTAACGCCAAAACACGTCGCGAGTGTGAGGAAATCGCGGTGGAGATGATGCGTCAGGTAGGTTTGGGGGACGCTCTGCAACGTTACCCGAGACAGCTGTCGGGTGGAATGAAAATGAGGGTTTCAATCGCTCGTGCTCTTGTGACCCAGCCAAAGGTTTTACTGTTGGATGAGCCTTTTGCCGCATTGGATGAGATTCTCAGGGATCAGCTCGGTGATCTGCTGCTCGAACGATGGGAGCAGCAGCGTTTTACCGCTGTGATGGTGACGCACAATATTTCAGAGTCGGTGCTGCTTTCTCACCGTATCGCCTCGATTCAAAAGGGACAAATCAAAGAATTGATTGAGAATCCTCTGCCTTGGCCACGTTCTGGAAATGTTCGAGGAGCACCAGGGTTTGGTGATCTTTACCGACGCGTTAGTCTTTCTCTTCATGACGATCCAAAGCAAGGTTGACCCACTGTGGACTCATCATTAGATCGAAAAGATTGGGCAATGAGCCTACTACTTGTCGTCACAGTAGCTGGTTTCGGCTTGTTCATTTGGTGGTTCGTTGCGTGGTATTTCGAATTGCCAACGGCCCTTCTTCCATCACCTGTTCAGTGTTGGGACGCTGGCCTTGAAAATCGTCAAGTCCTATTCGATGCGGTGTTCAAATCCACGGGATTGGCTTCCGTTGCAGGGCTCGCAACGTCGGTAGTGCTTGGGTCTTTACTCGCGATGGTTTTTAGTCAGTCCAGAAAATTGCGGCTCGCCTTGTTTCCTTACATTATCCTCCTGCAGACCGTACCGATCGTGGCCATTGCGCCGCTGTTGATTATTTGGAGTGGGTATACATTCCGCACCGTGCTCATCGTGACGGTGATTGTGAGCCTGTTTCCGATTGTCAACAGCGTTACCACTGGGTTATTGTCGATTGATAAAGATGAAATGGACTTGTTTCGTTTGTATCGCGCAGGCAGATTCAAAACCCTGCGGTCTTTGCAGGTTCCATCTGCAGTTCAGCATTTGGTAATCGGTGCCAAGACGAGCGCGGCTCTTGCGGTCATAGGAGCGATCGTTGCAGAGTTTTTTGTAGGTGATGCGACGAACTTCACG
Organism: Rubripirellula sp.; assembly: GCA_022425745.1. Classification (GTDB taxonomy): domain Bacteria; phylum Planctomycetota; class Planctomycetia; order Pirellulales; family Pirellulaceae; genus Rubripirellula. Next base: position 10,532 of record JAKMEW010000121.1, on the reverse strand, counting down.
GGGCTTGGCACCTTGATGACTGGTTGGCAAGCTCTTGCAAAGACAGACGCTTTAATTGCAGCTCTATTCTGTTCGGCTTTTCTCGGACTGGCTCTATTTGGGATCGTGCATTTGGCTGCGGTTACTATTTTACGCAGGTGGGTAGTAGCGTAGCTTGGCAGGTCCTTGCGAAAACTTAAGGGTTTCATATTTTCGACTGCCTCTGCCCAACGCGGGTGGAGAAACACTCAAAACGGCAGGACTGCGGTTTTACTTAAGGCTAGACATGTCTGCACACTGTCTTTGATTCACTGTCCTTCAACTAAACGGCCATTGTGATGTTGCTCGTTAAGAAATTGGTTTTCGTCTCTTTGTCGGTTCTTTGTGTCAGCTTTAGCGGCTGTGGTGACAAAGCCTCTGTTTCGAATCAGTCTGAGTCAGCCGATGGTGAAATTGCAGTTGGGGGGGCGAAGCAGGTTGCGGTCCAGCTGAATTGGTATCCCGAGGCTGAGCATGGAGGCGTTTACCAAGCAGAAGCTGAGGGACTTTACACACAGTTGGGCATGAATGTTGAGATTCGCCCGGGGGGAAGAGCAACACCGGTGGCTCCGGAGTTACAGCTTGGCCGTGTTCAGTTTGCATTTGCCAACGCCGATGATGTGGTGATCTATCGACGCCAAGGGCTGGATGTGGTTGCGGTAGCTGCCGCGATGCAAGACAGTCCTCGTTGCATTTTGGTTCAAGAAGCAAGCGGAGTGGAGTCGTTCGATGGTTTAGCAGGTATGACTTTGCAGCGACAAGCTGGTCGGCCGTTTCTCGACTTCATGAGGGGTAAAGGGATTCTAGATCAAGTGAAGGAAGTGCCCTATCAGGGCAGTGTGGCGTCACTCGTGGCTGACAAAGGGATTGCGATACAGGCTTATTCATTTGCCGAGCCGCTGCTTGCAGAGCAGCAGGGAGTAGCAATTCGACGATTAATGGTGAGTGATCTTGGTTGGAACCCTTACGCGAGTGTGATCATCACGACGGGGAAACTCATCAAGGAACAGCCTCAATTGGTGAGGGATTTCGTGCAGGCTTCTTGCGTGGGGTGGAGAAGCTATCTCGCAGATCCAGCACTTGGTAATCAGGCGATTCTGGAGGCGAATGAGCATGGAATGACATCGGAGGCTCTTGAGTATGGCGTGAAAGAGCTTCGGCCACTCGTGACCCCAGAAGGGGTTGCTATCGAAAAAATCGGAATGATGTCTCTAGAGAGATGGGAAGGTCTGGTCCAACAGATGGATGCAATTTCTCCCGCTGAAGCAGGAAAGGTAGATGCCAAAGACTGTTTTAATGCATCTTTTTTAGTCGGCTTCGATCGGCAGGATTAAGTAAGTGAGTCATGTTGATCCACTGTCATTACTTCCCTGCTCTAAGTTCAAATGATCATCTTCCCTGAGTGAGAGGCTTAGGCAACTTTGAGTGATCCTTGCGGACCAATATGCTTCCCTAGCACCGAGAACTCTAGTTGCTTCAGCTGCATGACGATCGAAGAGATCGATGGGCGTTCATGTGGATCGGATGCCAGCATGGATTCAACGAGTGTTGCGACAGATTCCAGCATGGTCTTGCTGGCCGGTTCTGTTGCGGTAAGCCACTGCCAAAGCACTTTTCCGAGTGAATAAATATCCATTGCTCCCATTGCTGCGAGATCACCAACGAGAGATTCGGGTGATGCGAAAAGGCGGTCAACGCTATCAAGACTGGAGGAGACCGTGTGCATCTTCTGGGCACATCCCAGATTGATTAGCATCGCGTGGCCACTGGCTCCAAGCATGATGTGATGAGGGGTGACATTGCCGTGAACCCAACCTGCTTGATGAATCGACTCAAGTGCCTCGGCGATCTGGCGCGTCATCCATAACGCCACGGGCAACGGTTTGATTTCACCACTTTGCAGTTGTTGGTGCATCGATGTCGCGTGAAGGCGTGGCATCACAATGTAAGGCGTCGCGGCCGTTGCCGATGCATCTAAAGTCGCAATCAGGTTGGGGTGCGTCACCCGCTCGCCGATGGCTGCTACTTGAGAAACGTGGCGTTTAATTTGCCACGAGTCAGAGCAATTGGGAAATGTTTTGATTGCATAATCCCACCGTGGACTGTTGATGGCGTCTGCTGGCTGTCCCAGGTGGATCGAGCACTGATTGCTGCCGTAAATCGCCTCGCCGACTCTCCAGATACCGAGGATGGATGGCGTGTCCCTCTGAGGCTGTGTGATCTGTCCGGCCTGAAGATTTGAAATCTGGTCGGCGTCTCGGGAGAGGTCGTCGTGAACATCAGGCACGGTGTATTCCTTTGCTAGCATTTATTGACGGTTCCCCTAGAAGTGCCCATCAACATCTGCATCGTCCAATCCCCACTCTGTGAAGAAATGATTAGTAATCACTCGGTTTTATTGCCGTATTTTGCCTATTTTTGCATCCCAGTTTGAACGTGTTCCCTGTGGCGTTCCTCTAGAGGTGGCTTTCTCGTTACGTCCTGCGGAACGTGATTAGCTACAATTTGATCATTCAATTTTGCTCGTGGCGATTAAGAGGCTGTGAAGCAGTTCGGGCTATCGAGAGATCTCTTTCTTTGGATGCGATTTCCTAGCGGAATCGTTTAAATGTTTATGTCGAATCCTTCATCACTAGGATCCAAGTACCCGGCGATATTGGTGCGAAACCTGCGTAAACGATTTGGAGCACATATCGCCCTGGACGGAGTAGGATTTGAGTTGAAGCGGGGAGAACGCTTAGGTCTCTTGGGACCGAATGGCGCCGGCAAGACGACTTTAGTTCGCTGCCTCTCAGGACGCATTCGCTCGGATGCTGGCGAAATTAAGCTGGAGGGGCAATCAGTGCTACCCGAGGCTGTTGGTTCCGCGGTGTTGGGGATTGTTCCACAGGAACTGGCGATCTATCAAGATCTCACGGCTTATCAAAACCTCTGTTACTTTGGGCGATTCCATGGACTTAGAGGGAGTGATCTAAAATTTCGAGTGGCTTGGGCATTGGAATGGACCGGACTGAAGGATCGACGTTCGCAACTCGTGCGTCACTTCTCTGGTGGCATGAAACGTCGAATCAATCTCGCGTGTGGCGTGTTGCATCAGCCTCGTGTGCTCTTGTTGGATGAACCGACCGTTGGTGTGGACCCACAAAGTCGTGACAGGATTTACGCGATGATCGATTCGCTCAGCGATGAAGGTTGTTCCATTTTATTAACGACGCATCACATGGATGAAGCGGAAAGCCAATGCGATCGATTGGTGATTATGGATCGAGGAAGGATCGTGGCTGATGGCAGTATTGATGCGTTAATCGAAAGGACCATCGGTTCCACAAGATGGGTTCGGTTGCGATTCAGGAGGACTCAAGATGCCATTGATTTCGAGAAGCTGATAGATGAATTCTCCACGCACATCGAAGAGTTCATTGATTTTGAAGAGGGGTCCGTCGTGAAGATAAGAATGAATGAAGTGGCAAGGAACTTGCCGCTACTGATCGGCCAATTGGAAGGTAATGGTATCGCGATTGAGGATATTGAAGTTCATGCGCCTTCATTGCACGATGTGTTCATTGAACTGACGGGTGAACAGTTGCGAGATGATTAATGTCGTTTGTGACAATTACCTCGACGTATTGCGGAAGGGTTGGAAGTGATTTGGAATGTTTTCAGACTTAGCCTGCGGCAGTGGCTTAATCGTCCTTGGGAAGTTGCTTTGGCATTTTTATTGCCAATTGTTTTTTTTAGTATCTTCGCGTTAATTTTCGCCCGGGGAATTCAAAGTCAAAGAACCGAACCTTTGAAGATTGCGGCCATTGATCAAATGGAGGACGCATGGAGCACCGAGTTGATCAAGACTCTCTTTAAGCGAACAGATCTGATTTTCATCTATTTAAATGATGCGGCAGATCCGCTGACTAGGGCCAACGAGTTGATTCGATTAGGTGATTTGAAGGCCTGTGTAGTAATCAAAAGAACCTCTGCTGACGAGGGTGCACGAGGATCTGCTGCATCAACTCGAATGATTGAAGTGCTGACAGATTACTCCGATCAGCTTGCGGCGGGTTACGTTGAATCCGCAATACGCGAGACAGTGATGCGTCTTTCCTTTGCGGGAGTTTCTGGATCTCGTCCAGTTTTACCCAATGCTTCTGACGATGACGCTTCAGTGAATGAGTCTGCTGCTGTCGTGGTGGGAGCAGTACATCAAGCCGAAGGCGACGAAGTCTCCTTGGCGCCAGCGAAATCTAATTCAGATAGTCTTGAGGTGGCTGACCTTGGCATGGTTCAAAGCAACACCGTCGATACAGAGGCGATCGGTGGCTTGCGAGGGAAGCCCAAAAGTGGAACGAATCGAGTATCGGCTGGGGCTGTTCCGCAATTGGAGATTGCGGTTGTCGATATTCTTGGAGACGAAAAAGCCAATCCTTTAATCAGTATGTACGCAGCTGGCATCGCCGTCATGTTTTTGCTTTTTAATGCAACATCAGGAAGTGGTGTTTTGATTGATGAGCGAGCCAATCAGACACTAGACCGATTGCTTTCGTCTCAATTGACAATGGATGAGTTATTGCTCGGTAAATGGTTCTTCATGACCGCTCTAGGGGCTGTTCAAGTCGCCGTGATGTTTTTGTGGGCCAGTGTTGTCTTTTCAGTCAACTTGTCTGAGCACGTGGATGGTTTTCTGATGATGACGATTGCCACGTCAATCGCTACATCCGGTTTTGGTCTGTTCATGGCAACGTTATGCAAGACACGTGCTCAACTGAATGGTTTTTCCACGGTTGTGGTGTTGACGATGAGTGCACTCGGTGGATCCATGGTTCCGAGGTACTTAATGAGTGATTCATTGCAAAGACTTGGTCTGTTGACTTTCAATGCGTGGGCGATTGATGGTTATGACAAGGTTTTTTGGCGTGAGTTGCCCGTCACTGCATTAGCTCCTCAATTAGCAGTGTTGTCGTTGAGCGGTGTCTTCTTTCTGTCCGTTGCAAGATTGTTGGCTATCCGTTGGGAAAATGGATAGATTCGTATATTTCCTGTGTTTTGAAAATATTGCAGATCGTCATGCTAGCTCGTTGCTCGATGTATCACGGATGTATTACCCTGTACCTCCCCGAGGGTTAGCAGTCAGCAGAATCGATCACGATGAAAACGTAATGAGTTGAGTCTCAGTGACGAGTTAAGTCTCAGTGACATCGGGGAAGTCTGTCACTAAGTTGTCTCTAGGTGTAGATCGTTTCGCGACACATTGAGAAATTGGATTAGCAACGCAACCATTTTTTAGTTCTTGAAAGTAGAGATTTTCCTATGGATTCTTGGCCAATCGGTGTGTTCGCATCCGTAGATGCTGGCTTGGGTGTGGCTTGGGATGTGATCGCCGAATTAAAGCTCCCCACCATTCAATTGCATGCACCTCATGCAAATAAACGCAGTCGGTCCGACGCGGAGTCCTTCCGCTCTCAGTTGGATCAAATGGGGGTTCAGTGCACTGCAGTTTTTGGTGGGTTCGAGGGAGAGAGTTATGCAGATATCCCAACGGTGGTGAAAACTGTTGGGCTTGTGCCTCCATCAAGTCGAGAATCGAGATTGCAAGAGATGTTGGAGATCGCCAATTTTTCCAAGTGGCTAGGATGTGATACGGTCGCCCTTCATCTTGGATTTATCCCTCATGATCCTTCCGTTGACGGTTACGCTGAAGTGGTTCAGGTCACGCAGAAACTGTGTGATCACTGTGGTGATCAGGATCAGTACTTACATCTCGAAACCGGCCAAGAGACCGCTGATGGATTACTTGAATTCATTCAGCAGGTTGGGCGTGAGAATCTTAAGATCAACTTTGATCCCGCCAACATGATTCTCTACGGGACCGGCGAGCCCATTGAAGCATTGGAGAGGGTTGGCCATCACGTGCGAAGCGTTCACTGTAAAGATGGAACTTGGAGCGAACAGCCTGGGGAGACTTGGGGAGCCGAAGTGCCCTTGGGGCAGGGTGACGTTGGTATGGAGAAGTACTTACGCACCCTGCACAAAATTGGTTACCTTGGTCCATTGACCATTGAACGAGAAATACCGCAAGATCCCGAGCGGCAAAAGTCAGAGATTGGCCAAGCTATCGACTTGTTAACGGATTTGCGATCTAAGATTCTCGGCTAACGAATCTTGGAGTTCGTGATCGGTAAACCGGTTGCTGGATCAAAGGGTAGGTTAGCCAATTATCGACTAGGGAGAGTAGCATTAGCTGCGGTCTTTATTCGATCGAAAACCAGGATGCCGGTTTAAAAACCAGAGGTCGTCCGCTTGCCGCGTCTTCATGAGCTTTGGTGTTGGCCGTGGGCGGAATGCTTTCAGTTAGAATCGCTTCAGCTGGTGAGATGGATGCTTCGGACTCGAATTTCCCATTCGCAAGTTCAATCTTGGCTTGCTGTGCATCGCGGTCAATCAATGTCACAGGTGTAATCGATTCTGGGTGTTGCCGATTTGCGTTCAGCTTGTCTTGTTTGGCAGCGTTACGAGAGCGACGTTCCATGACCGATTGTGCCTGTGGGGAGCCTTTTGAGCTTGGTTTCGCCTCAGGGTTAGGCAAAGGGTTGTATCGAAGCCCGCAATCATTGCAACCATTTTCCAGCATGCCGGCGCCGGCGTTTCCAGGAAGTGCCAATAGTTCATCTGCAGATATTTTGCCGGGGTCGAGCCATAAGCCTTCGGGCGTGAGTTCCATGGTGCCCATGTCGAGATCAAGATTTCTTCGAATCACTTCGTAGCTCACGAAAACATCCAACAAGCCGTTTTGTGCGCTAAGTAACGTGTCGAGTGCCTCAATCGCGTCACGTGCAGCGGTAGGACCAGTGTTGCCACCCCGAACATCGTTCAAAATTCGAATGTCCGTGTTCAAGTCGATCTGATCGGCAGCGATGGAGACGGCTTGGCGACCCAATTCGAATCTCAGCCGGTTAGCCTGGAGTTGTCGAACCTCGGAGCGTAAGAGCTGCCAAATGTTATCTTCGTAGACGTAGTACTGACGTTTGGTTTGTTCGTATCGAATAAGTTCTCGACGATATCGATTACGTTCAAGTAACCGAGTAATCGGGGCGTCCCACTCAAGCCCAAGATTGAGTGACGCACTTTTTGAGAGGGAACTATTGATATCTGTATTGCCCACGCCTCCGCTGACAACGATATCCAAATAACTTTCGAGGTCATTTGCGACAACGTCGATCTGTCGCCAAGAATCAACAAGTGCTGCTCTTGCGTTAGCCCAGTCACGTCGATTGTTTTTTGCAACCTCAAATGCAAGTTCAGGTGTCAGGTCGATCTCGGGAAGAAGAACACTTTCTGTTCTTGCTCGAGCCTGAATCAATTGCAGCAACAGGACGTCATCACCTAGCTCTGCAACAAGATCTTGCGAACCTAGGATGATATCATCACGCAGTTGTTGAGCTAGTTCTGCGGGATCGGTTTGTGGACCGCTCGTCTGAAGTGAATCAAATGATGCCTGCAACGCCACAATTCTTTCTTGATAAGCCTTCAGCCGATCCGTGAGCTTTGCGTATTCGCCCAAGAGTTCATCAGTTAGACCACCGAGTCGATCCATTTCAAAAATGGATTCGTCGATTTCAGAAAGGTTGAGCAATCCGCAGATGCTTTGCTTTTCCGTGTTGTAAATGCTTGATAACTTCTCGGTTTGTTTGCGGCGTTCTGGCAGCGCCTGTTGCAGCTGCTCGATGTCTTTCGAAATAATCAGCAAGTCATTGTCGATCAAGCCTTTAGTGAAGGTTTCTAGAGGCTTGATTTCATTCGCCAGATCCTTCAAGGATTTTGAAAGGTTGTCTGACCAAGCAATATTTGACACAGGTAAGCCAGTGACATCATCGAGTTTGGTTTCAGCGGTAGCAAGAATCGACTCATTGATTTCACCTACATTCGCGCGAAGCGCACTCAGTTCTTCTCGACGAGTTAATAACGTTCGATCGATGAGTTCAAACCGGTTAAGAATTGGATCATCCAGCTTGACGCAGATGTACGGTGGCAATCCTAGATTTTGAAGGAATTGATCGACCGATCTTTGGTAGCTGGCCTGTTGGCTAACCAGGCTACTTTGCCCCCGAAGCAATGCGGCGCGTGTCTGCGCAACTTGGAGTCTTTGACGCACAATTCGGTCAGGTGTGTCCGGAATGGTTGTCAGCATTTCGATTAGTTGTTCCTCGAGCAAAAGCAGGTTCTCGGTCTGCCTTGCAATGTTTTCCTCGGTGTTTCGGATACGTAATTGGTTTTGGAGGAGACCAAGGTAGCCACCGGCCCCACCGACTCCGCTTCCTGGGTTTCCAATGCCATTGATCGAGTTCTGAGCGATTCGCGAAGTTGGGGAGCCGACGGTAATATTCAGATAAAACGATCGACGGAAACGCTCAAAACCTCTGATGCTGGCCAACAATGAGCGTTCAGACTGAGTGAGTCCTTCCATCACCTTGTCACGGCCGGCTCCCCGTAGGAGTGGCTGGACGAGTGAAAAATCAAGGAACGATGATGAGGTGCGAAGGCTAGAATTGCCGGTGAGATCCCAAACAATGCTGTTGGCCATGTTAACGACGAGGTCCGTTCCATTAACGAACCCCCGCCTCATTGCCATGTTACGGTCGCCAAGGCCAAGGGAGGTTGGACCGCCGCTTCGCGTTGATAAAGCTGCGTCTGCACCGCCAAAGAACTGTGTTTCAAATTCAAATCTTTGAGCGATGACATCTAACGCTGCGAAGTACAGGGATTCCACTTGTTCCTGATATTGTGTGGAGTGGAGCCGTGCAATCTGAACAGCATTTTCCTGATTCAGTACAAGCACACCATCTTCATCAAGAGGAAGGTATTTCCACCAATAAGGGTTTTCGGTGGTATTTGTGATGCCGGCTGCTTCCCATAGTGGGTAACCCCGCCGCTCGTCCACACATTGCATGTATTGGTATGAGGATGGGTCATCCAGCGGCATCGGTTGAAAATCTAGATCGAACGGATTGAACATTCGACTTCGCCGATCCACATCCGCTCTGATGGCTACGTTGGGTGGCCTCGCCACGTGAGAGGCTTTTTCGTCTAGCAGAGCGTTGACCTCAAGGTCTGCCTGCTGGCGGTAATATTGCCGATGGCACCCCGCTAGAGAGGTGAATGTCGTAGCGGCTCCCAAGATGAGAGTAAGAGACCAGCTTTCTGAGCGGGAAGACAAATGCATAACTAGCTTCGCTACTAAGTCCGGGGGGTGATAGACGTTTTGGACCGATTTGAGACTGATTCCAACGGTATCGGGTTCGGTGATTTTTCCGGCTAGGTGCAGTCGTAGTGGTCGCAACGGTGCTAGATGTTGTTCGTGACGGTCGGATTGGTCCGATTAGGGAAAATGTATGGGGAAGATAATTTGGATTGAGAAAACCTCCGGTTAGACTGGTGGTAGTGCAGTCAGGTTGCTATAGGACGAGTAGAAACGTCTCGTTTCGGTGGATTTCGTTCGTAAGAACCAGAAATCCTTGACGTTCTAAACTACCCAACTTAGTATTCGAGAAAGCAATTCCCCGTCTCATGTCGTCCCGAGAGATGTCTTTGCATCCCGAATGACGCAACTTTGCGACTCAATTTGCTACTCTCGGACGAACCAACCAAACTTTTGAACCTTCGGTACTCGAAGCACAACCATGATGAACTTAGTTTTCGGTGGGTTGCTGGGTGTCATCCTCATCGGCTTTTTTGTCGTTGTTTGGAAGGCATCCCCCAACTGGCGCTGGTACAACATTGTTGCTGTCTGCATCACGATGATCCTGTCAGTCCTCTTCATTTTCCCAACTGCTGGGGTTCTCAAGAGTCGTTCCAGCTGGCATCAGTTGAAGGAGAAACTTGAGGTCGACTACAAGAACGTTGAAGCCGAACAGAGGTTGATCAAGTACGGCGATAATGATCAAGAAATGCCGCAGTACGGTGCTGGAGTTGTCGAGTTAGGGATTGAATTGTCCAAAATTGGGATTGAGGCTGGACGCCGATGGCCAAATCTTGAGCTCCAGCAGATGAACAACAATCAAGTAATTCTTTCCAAGCCTCCGGAAGACGCGGGCGGCATTGCAGGTGTGCCAGCTGATCCTGCGGCGGCCGCACCGCCGGCGGTAGCCGCTGCAGAGCCTTTGGTACCTGCAGATATGGTTGTTTACGGCTTTGGGGAAGTCGAATTTAACTCGAGCGGAGTACGTCTGCCGGCGGTTTACTTGGGCGAGTATCGAGTAACTGCCAGCACTCCGGATTCTGTAACCTTATCCCCCACTAGTTCTCTCGAACCTTCTCAACGGAATGCCCTGCAAAAGCTTCCTAATTTCGGGCAGCCCGTTTCATGGACCTTGTATGAGTTACTTCCGCTGGATGCTCATGATCCATTTATCGCCGCTGGCAGCCAGCCGGATGAAAACTTGCTCCTCGGCAGCGTCGATGAGGATTTGGTTAACCAGTTGTTGGGGAACGCTCTTCGACTGACTCGCACCGCTGCACAGGAAAAT
>JAKMEW010000103.1 GCA_022425745.1 Rubripirellula sp. | reverse complement strand
GTCTTGAGATCCGATAAAAAGCAGGACTGGGTCTTCCAGCAGAAAGACTTTCTACCAGAGGGAAGTCGCGTCGGCATCGTCGGTGGAATCGCTGAAGGTCGTCAAGGTTTCTTTCTTAGCAGCGAAGACATCCCAGGGCTTCGTTTCTTGAGGAAGGGAGATCGTTTCGATCTGTTGGCCAGCACCAAACGAGAGGATTCTGCAATAACCTCAGAGTACGGCCTTCTGATGGGCGGTGTAAAAGTGTTGGCGGGTAAACCAATCCCTCTTAATGGCGTGAGAATTCTTGCTCAAGATGCGGAGGTCATCGCGTTGACCACTGATTCGTTCATGACAACGCAAGGGGGTCTGAAATTAAATGAGACGGCATTACAGCAAAATCGGAGCAGAGCCAGTAATCAGAAAGAACATGTGGCCATCGCGATCGCACCCGAAGAATCAATTCCGTTGACCCAAGCTCTCGCTGATGGGGTCGCCATTCATATGGTGACTCGGAGTGGTCAGGAGCCAATTGACCACAACGAGCAGGAGCTCCTGATGGGATGGGTCAGTGTTACCTCGAACACAAAACAGATTAGGCCATTTCAAGCCATTAAAGCGAGTGACCTGACCGAGGCTGACAGTGGCGAATTAAGGCAGTACTTTTTTGATCCCGAGAAGCTGAACCCTGAATGGATCCAGGATCCCAAACAACTGATTGGCCGGGTGGTTAATCGTGAAATTGAGCCGGGATATCTTTTTACCGACGAAGACTTTTTGAGCCCCGGGAGTTTGATAGAAGCGGTTGAAGCATATGAACAAATTCCTGCGGAGATTCTGATTGGCGGAGATGAGTCCCCGTTGGCAGGTAGGGTCGCGTCGAGGGACATCGAAGCTGGCGAGGTCGTGCAAGAAGATGATCTGTTTCCCGAGGGAACACTTCCCGGTATTTCGGCTGCTATTCCTGCCGGCCGTTTGGCGATTTTTTTGCAGACAAATCAAATTGAGGGTTCAGGGAATTTGGTGCGTGGGGATGTTTTTGATCTCCTCTGCCTTCGTCGTATCGCTGATGACTCCGAACTTGATGGAATTGAGGTGACACCCGCGCTGTTGCATCGTCTCCAAGGTGAGTCGATCAATCAAGTCCTTGCTGAGCATGCGATCGTTATCAAGCAACAAGCTGACGAAGTCATCGTTGCTCTTAGACCGGAAGAAATATTAAACGTGACAAAGGCACTCGGGGCTTCAGAGAAATTCTATTGCTTGAGGAGGCCCGTCGTTTTTAAAGGACACGAGGACCACGCTGTGACGGATACAGATCATTCTTTTGTTCAAATGGTTTCTGATTCGAATCCACTTGATGAGATCCAGTTCACTGAAACAATCATTGCGGGTCAACGTGTGCTTCGAGCCTACTTGGATCCGGCGTTATCCGATCTTTCCGCGGAGGGATCGAAATGATTCAAGCGAGAATTCTAGTGCATCACAGCGATGCCGAGATCGTCCACGAAATTCGTTCTGCGGCGGCCGCCATTGATGATCTCAACGCTTCGCTGCACTTTCATACCGAACTTCGAAACACGATTAATGCGGTTACCAATTACCAGCCCACCTTGGTGATCATCGAGATTGATGAAGATTTTGACTCGGTCAAAACGATCGTCAATGAAACGTTAGCTGCCGTTCCGAATGCAGCAATTTTGGGTGTTTACGATGCCAGCCGATTGGCGACCAACGTCAGTGAGAGCACACTCATGCTCCAGTCGCTTCGATTGGGCATCGAAGATTTTTTACGACGCCCCATCGCATCGCCAGATTTTGTCCAAGTCCTGCAAAATCGACTCAGCCCCCGACGCGCGATGTCGGGAGAACTTGGAAAAATAGCCAGTTTTATTAGTAATAAAGGTGGCGTGGGTAAGAGCACCTGTTCAATCAACACTGCAGTCGGTTTGGCGACTTTTCATTCAGATCGCGTTGCCCTGATTGATTGCTCACTTCAGATGGGAGTATGTGGTGTTCAACTTGACATGGAACCCGAGACGACACTCGTGGATGCCTGGGAGGAACGCGATCGATTGGATGAGAAATTACTCACCCAGTTGATGACGGTTCACGAATCGGGTCTGCATGTCCTGTGTGCCCCTCCGAGTGCGATTGATGCTGCTGACATTGACGACGCATTCCTTTCGCGCATCTTGTTGATGGCACGCCGATCATATGACTACGTGATCGTCGATACGTTTCCGATGTTCGACCGGACGGTCATGACCATTTTGGATCTTTCCGACCACGCTTTCATCGTGCTCGAAAATATTGTCCCGACACTCCAGATGGTAAAAGGATTCTTTTCGCTCTTACAGGAATTTGATTTCGCGGAAGAAAAACAACGAATTGTCCTTAATCGTTACTCATCACGATCTGGATCACCCGCGATCGGCGACGTGACAACCTATTTAGGCAGGGAACCTGATTTCGTCATTCCAGCTGACCGGAGGTTCATCAGTTCAGCAAATACTGGTAAGCCGTTCATTAGCCATGCACCGCGTTGGAATCGTGCAGCATCTGTTCTGCGTGCCATGGTGGACGAAGTTGCCGAAATCGCCAAGCTTTCTGACGAATTGGACCCAACGAAGTCCAAAGCTACCTCGGGAAGTGCGATTCGAGCCTCCTCCGACTCCTCATCCTCGGAGGGATAATGATGGCTGACCGTAAGTCTTTGCGGGATCGATTGCAAGCTAAAGCGATACAGGCTCCACCGGTGAGGAAACGGTCTACTAGTGAAGGCGATGTGCCTTCGGTGATTCCTGCTCGTCGCCCAAGTGGGCCCAATCGAAGTATTGAGTATCACGAGATTAAGGGCGAGCTGCACGCAAGGCTGATTGACGAGCTGAACGCGAGTGGTGAGCTATCACTTGATGATCCGCAACTGAAGAAACGGATTGATGAATTCGTTGGGCAGGTCCTCGAATCAGAAGAAGTCCCACTCAACGAAGTGGAACGAACGCGAATTGCAGCAGACCTCCGTGAAGAAACCCTAGGTACTGGTCCTCTAGCACCTTTGATGGCAGATCCTGCCGTGACGGACATACTCGTCAACCGATATGACACAATTTATGTCGAGCGGTTTGGAGTGCTGGAGGAAACGGATATCCGATTTAGGGATGAAGAGCATCTTGTGAGGATTATTAGTCGAATTGCCTCCAGGGTGGGAAGAAGAATCGATACATCAAGTCCGATGGTTGACGCGAGGCTTCCCGATGGAAGTCGCGTTAATGCAACACTTCCCCCAGTGACCATTGATGGCCCAACGCTTTCCATTCGAAGGTTTGGTCGAAAACGCTTAACAAGATCCGATCTATTGCGGCTTGGTATGTTTTCTGAACCGATGGATCATTTTTTATCAACGCTCGTTAGGCATCGACAGAGCCTCGTGGTAACAGGCGGTACTGGTAGTGGGAAATCAACGCTACTCGGCGCAATATCGGATGCGATACCAAATCATGAGCGAATCATTACGATTGAGGATGCGGCAGAGTTGATGCTGACTCAGACGCACGTCATTCGGATGGAGACGCGAGCGAGTAACTCGGATGGGAAAGGGGCAATCACGCAGCGAGAGTTGGTTGTGAATGCTTTGAGGATGCGTCCTGACCGAATCGTCATGGGAGAGGTACGATCCGGTGAAGCGATAGATATGCTTCAAGCAATGAATACGGGGCACGATGGAAGCTTAACCACCATCCACGCGAATAGTCCTCGAGATGCTTTCGCGCGGCTCGAAACAATGGTGATGATGGCCGGGATGGATTTACCTTCGAATGCTATTCGTGAGCAAGCAGTGGCAGCGATCAACTACGTTGTACACGTTCGGCGGTTCGAAGATGGGGTTCGTCGAATTGAACGAATCGCTGAAGTGGTGGGAATCGAGGGGCAAACGCCACAGTTGCAGGACATCTTCACCT
>JAKMEW010000095.1 GCA_022425745.1 Rubripirellula sp. | reverse complement strand
ACCATCAGCAGTAGGCTGTGCCACATTGCGAAGGCCAAGGTTTTTCGGGTCGCCTCGTCGGCATGCGGAAAAATCTTTTTAAGGTTGCCGTCCGTGGTGCGTTTTCGAATACCTAGCGGTCCAGAGGCGATTTTTGCGAGGTTCACGCAGATTCGATTGCCCACGTCTAGGGGCAGAGTTTGGATAACTGCAACAACGAGCCTCACCGTGAAGTAGGCAGAAAAGTCCACGGCCGCGCCCCGCCACCGGCGAAGTCGACCTTGCGGCTGTCTTTTCTGGTCTGTAGCCGCCACAGCGGCCCCCTTATTTTTCTTGGGTGTTCTTGGGTAGTGGTTTGTTCTTCGGTGGTGGTTAAGCAAATCCCAAAAAGCAATGTTTCAGAGTGGCCTGAGGTTCACGAGGATTCCTGTTCCGAAGCTTCAGCGCCTGACTGGCCACGTCATTGTTGCCAATAACGTGCGTTGAAAGCTACACCGGATTGCCATCAGAAAAAACCAAAAGTACCGGACCAATCGATATCCAGACCAATCGATATCCAGACCAATCGATATCAAGGTGCGTTATTTGCGGGAGAATGATCAAAAGCGTTCTCTCAGGTGACTCTTCTTTGGGCCGGTTTGTGTCATTGGTTCGCGGCGTCTTTTCGGATACATTGACGAAACTGCGGTAACTCGCGGTTCGCTCGGGTGGGCCGAGGTGATCGGCGGTAATTTCATGCAGTTGGTTTTCCCTGTGTCTCTAGGGGGAAAGTTGCATCTTAGGGCGTGGTTTAGGCTCTTACGGCTGCTGGCCATATCTACCAAAACAAGGATTTTATGATGACGGTACCGTGTGCGGTGGTGCTTGCCGCCGGCAAGGGAACGCGAATGAAGAGCGACCTGCCGAAGGTGCTTTGTCCGGTGCTGGGGCGACCCATGATTCACTTTGTTCTCGATGCTCTAGAGGAGGCGGGAGTAAAGCGAAAGATAGTGGTGGTAGGGCATCAAGCTGATTTGGTGAAGCAAGAGCTAGCCGGTCGGGACGACGATATCGAGTTTGTACTCCAAGAGGAACAGCTGGGAACCGGTCACGCGGTTCAGGTCTGTAAGGAGCAACTTGCATCGGTCCAACAGGGACCGACGGTGGTTGTCGCTGGTGATTCCCCTCTGATACAGCCCTCGAGTCTGATGAAATTGCTCGAGAATTTTGATTCGAATCAACCGTCGCTTTTGCTTGGGACGCTTGAGAAAGAGGATCCTACCGGTTTGGGTCGGGTCGTGCGTGACGGTCTTGGGCAGTTCACTGGGATCGTCGAGCACAAGGATGCGACAGAGGAGCAATTGCAGATCAAGGAGGTCAACATGAGTACCTACCTTTTCAATACCGCCGATCTGCTGTGGTCCCTCGATCAATTGAAAAATAACAATGCTCAGTCTGAATATTACCTGACTGACTGTGCCTCACTACTGCACCAATCAGGTCGTCAGGTTGAGGCTCTGGCTGTGCTTCAAGAGTGCGAAGCTTTATCTATCAACAATGTCGATGAGCTAGCGCTCGTTGATGAAAAAATGCGAGCGATGGGATATGCGTGAGTTAAAGATCTTCAGCGGTCAAGCAAACCCGGCGTTAGCAAAACAGATGTGTGAGCATCTGCATCTCGAGCCTGCAAAAGTCACGTTGGGGCAATTTCCTGACGGTGAAAATTACTGCAAGTTGGATGAGGATGTCCGTGGGCGTGACGTCTTTTTGGTTCAGCCAACTTGTCCGTCAGTCAATGATAATTTGATCGAACTTTTGATCATGATTGACTGTTGTAAGCGAGCCAGTGCGGAGCGGATCACGGCAGTCATTCCCTACTTTGGTTACGCCCGTCAAGATCGCAAGGACGAAGGACGCGTACCGATCACGGCCAAGATGATCGCAAACACCATTGTTAGGGCGGGTGCGGATCGCGTGCTTGCGATGGACCTGCATGCTGCTCAAATTCAAGGGTTCTTTGACGTACCGGTCGATCACCTTTACGCAGCCCCGGTACTCAACGAGCATTTCCTATCAATGGGTTTCGAAGGCGACGACATCGTCGTGGTTAGTCCCGATGAGGGAAGTATTAAACGTGCCCTCGGCCACAACAAGAGGTTGGGAGGGAATCTCGCGATTGTTGATAAGCGACGAACCAGTGCGTTGGAGACGAAACAGAGTACGATCATTGGTGGGCCCGTCGAAGGCAAGATTGCGCTGATGTTTGACGACATGATCAGTACGGCCGGTTCGATATGTGGAGCCGCCAAGTTGGTGCATGAAGCCGGAGCGAAGGAGATTCATCTAGCTGCCACACACGGAGTCTTATGCGGGCCAGCGATCGAAAAACTACGTTCCGCACCGATTGACTCGTTGGTGATTACCGATTCGATTCCGTTGACGCCTGAGAAACAGTTGCCGAACCTCGTCCAGTTATCGGTCGCCCCACTCCTTGCTGAGGCGATTAAACGGATCCATCACGACCAGTCAATTAGCGAGCTGTTTCGCGAGCGATAATCGTTGTTTGCTTGTGCGGTTAGAGACGGTCGACGCAGCGTGAACGATTTTGAAAGGTCATAGGATGAGTCACTTTGTCTTTTGCGCAGCGGAGTACCAATTCTCTCTGCACACGAGTCGCTTGCTCGTTGTGGTGGTTTTACTGTTCTGTGCTGGGTTTTGCTGCGCGGATGATTCTTTGCGTGCTAATACGCATCAAAATGGTAAACAGCGACCTGATGCGGGGAGGCATAGGTCACAGCCCACCCTCGGTTCGGTGGGATCAACGACTGGGGCATCGCAGCCCAATGTGATCTTTATCTTCTGTGATGACCTTGGCTGGGGAGACTTTGGTGTTCTTCATCAGAATCACTCAGGTCATCCCAAGCGTCATCACACGCCTAATATTGATCGGATGGCTGCCGAAGGTGTGGTGATGCGGGCCCACTACTGTGGCGCTCCCGTTTGCGCACCGAGTCGCGCAACGCTGCTCTCCGGAGTGCATCAGGGACACACGGAAGTTCGTGATAACCAATTCGATAAAGCGCTTGCCAACAATCATACGTTGGGGTCAGTATTGCGAGATGCAGGCTACAAGACTTGGATGGTTGGTAAACATGGTCTCCAAGGAAAGGGCGACAATCCCGATCAATGGAGTGGCTATCCAACCAAGCGTGGGTTCGACCGATTCTATGGCTATGTACGGCACGCCGATGGGCATGTTCATTATCCTGCCGATCGCTGGGAGCTAGGTAACTCTGAGTCGCATCGCAGTCCAAAGCAGGTTTGGGATGGCGAGAAGGAAGTATCCGTAGCTTTATCAAAGTGCTACACGACGGATCTCTTCACCGCTCGCGGCAAGCAGTGGGTGATCGAACATGAACGCTCGGGGGCGAACGAGCCTTTTTTTCTCTACCTAGCCTTTGACACTCCCCACGCGGCATTGCAGGTGCCCACCGGGCCGTATCCGGAGGGCAAGGGTGTCGATGGCGGTTTGCAATGGATAGGTGAGCCTGGGCAGATGATCAATACTGCACGCGGTGAAATTGACTCGTACCGGCACCCGGATTATGCCGATCTTGGTTGGCAGGATGTAGAGGTGCGGTTTGCCACAATGGTGCGTCGAATCGATGACTGTGTTGGTGACCTGATGCAAACGTTGGTTGATCTTGGGATCGACCAAGAGACCATT
>JAKMEW010000060.1 GCA_022425745.1 Rubripirellula sp. | reverse complement strand
GATTGGGACGCTTGCGGGAGCAAATCTCCCCGAAACGAACGCTCTCGGCAACAAGTCTCGATTTGTCCTTTTCGCGTAAGCATCATGCCGTTATGTGTTTACGTCAAATCCGTCCGGTTCGGTCTGGCTGTTTAGCGAACTGGACGTCTGCGAACTTTTTCGCACTCGGTTAACTCAATCGTGTTAACCGAGGGAACGTTTGTCTTTTTGAAAATACAACTTCGCATTTGGTTAACAGACCATAGAACTTTTCGACCGCATCGTGACATCGACTGACCACACGGGCATCGATCGCGACCGAAAAACTGGGCTTACCAAGCAAGGCAAAGCCGGAAATGGTTGGCCAATGTGGTCGGTTTAGTATTCTGACCACACGGGAACGGTTTTTCGTCCAGAACCCCACTTGTGCTATAATGTCTACATGATTCCAAAACTATCCACCGATATCGAAAAGTTCATCGCCGCCGCGCCCGGTGGAGCCGCGCAGGTCCAAGGTGCGAACGGTGCCATGTATTGGGTAATGACCGACGAGGCCATGCGAGTGCGTCAGTACGTCCACGAGGGGATTGAGCAGGCGGATCGCGGTGAAGTGGCTCCGTGGAACTCCGATGAAATCAAGGCTGCTGGACGACAGTTGAAAAAAGATCGCTCTGCCTGATGCCGCGAATTGAGCGAACTTCACGAGCCAAGACGGACGCCGTTGAGATCTGGGCGTACATCGCCGAAGACAACGTAACCGCCGCCGACGATTTGATCGATCAAATCGAAAGTCGTCTCGCTGGTCTTGCACGCATGCCTGAGTCCGCCGAGGCCGTTCCCTATATCGCTCCAGACGTGCGACGCTCTTCGGTCGGCAACTACGTCATCTACTATCGGCCGATCGATGATGGCATTCAGGTGCTACGCATCCTGCACGGTGCCCGCCAACCCGAAGACCTTGTGTAAGCTGTTTCGATGGTGACGCTTGCCGATGAGCATCCGGCAAAGCAAAACGGTTCGCATGCCGATGTCGGCAATGTTCCCTTAATCGTTCGCACCGTAGCGGCGACAAGCCTTGATCGCTTACAGGATTGGCCACGCAGCTTTACATTCCGGCCAACACCAATGATTGTCTCGGATTTGGTCATCCCGAGTCGCCGATGAAATTTGTTCTGCAACCGTGGCAGTTGATACTGATCATTCTTGCCGGCTGGATCAATCGACAACAACAAGAAGTCATTGAGTACCTTCGCACCGAGAATGTCGTTCTCAAAGAGAAGCTCGGCAAGAAGCGAATCCTGCTGACCGATGACCAGCGACGTCGTTTGGCAGTCAAAGGCAAGATGATTGGACGCAAGGGACTCGAAGAGGTTGGTTCTCTGTTCACGCCAGACACGATCTTGCGTTGGCATCGACAATTAGTCGCCAGTAAGTGGGATTACTCAGATCGCAAAGAGCAGAAACCAGGTCGACCAAGAACCCGCCAAGTGATTGTTGATTTGACCGTGAAGTTCGCCAAAGAGAACCCGACGTGGGGCTATGACCGTATCAGCGGGGCGCTATCGAACGTCGGCTACCACATCTGCGACTCCACCATTGGAAATATTCTCAAAGCCCATGGTATTGAGCCAGTACCGGACCGTAAACGCACAGGATCTTGGGAGACTTTCCTAAAATCGCATTGGGACGTGATGGCTTCAATCGACTTCACGACCGTGGAAGTCTGGACCAAGAGTGGCCTGACCACGTTCTATTTACTCTTTGTCATGGAGCTCAAAACCCGGCGCGTCCACTTTGCGGGCTGCACCACCAATCCGAACGATGCGTGGATGAAAACGATTTCACTTGAACTGACCAACCACGAGGACGGTTTCCTCAAGGACAAGAAGTACTTGATCATGGATCGAGATGCGACGTTCAGCAAATCGTTCCGATCTTGCCTGCGACGCGACGGAGTGAAGCCAGTACGCTTGCCGCCGCGAAGCCCAAACTTGAACGCATACCTGGAAAGATTCTTTGGATCTCTGAAAACTGAGTGTCTTCACAAACTGATTCTTTTCGGCGAGACCGCGACGCGAAAAGCTGTGCGTGCATTCGTCACTCACTATCACACAGAACGGAATCATCAAGGTTTGGGCAACGACTTGATCGTCCCGATGGTGAGACCGCCCGACATGGATGCCGAGATCGAAACGACCGAGCGTCTTGGTGGTTTGCTTCGGTCGTATTTTCGCGCGGCTTAACTCGTTCGGTCGCCACTCGCTCCGCGCCACTCCGGACTCAAGACATCGGGTGATATCGGTTGCGCCGTGCTGCGGTTTTGTCTCACTTTTTGGCCAGCGTCGCGCCGTCTTACCTCAGTCTCGACCGAAATCTGGGCCGCAGTTGAAAATGAAACCTCGGAATCCGTCGGCCAAAGTGCTCGTTTCAGTTTTTTGACCCCAC
>JAKMEW010000043.1 GCA_022425745.1 Rubripirellula sp. | reverse complement strand
ATCGTGATCAAGGCACTAGGTTCGGGGACAGCTTGAGCGGGTGGATCGATTATCAATATCAGGCTTGTGGGCTGAGGTCACACGTCGTATCAGCGAACTTCCCGAAATAAGGGGCTATCGATCACTGCGGAAATCGTGGCAAGAATTCGATGTTCATGCTCAGCCGATTTGGCAACTATCTTTTCCACTTCGATAAAGTCATCCGGCTCCTCGCCATTTGCATAAGTGAGAAGCTTCGTCACGAAACAACGAACGAAACGATCTAGGTTCGCTTTTGAACTAAGTTGCTGCCGGAATCCCGAGATGTCGCCATAGTAGGTTCCATCGGGTAGTGTCGCGGATGAATCAATTGAAAGTCCTGTTGAAGCGATCTCACCAAATCCGGCCTGCTTTACGGAACCATCCATCGGCTTGCCGTCATAGCTGTTGCGCCAAGCTCCCACCGAATCGTAATTCTCAAACGCCCAACCATAAGGGTCAATTCGTCGATGGCACTCAGCACAACTTGTGTCGGATTGATGTGCTACAAGTACCTCCCTAATGGATTTTGCCGAACGAATATCGGGCTCCTCAATCTTCACGTCGGCAGGTGGGGGTGCAGGATGCAAACCAAGAAAATTTTCCATGACGTAGACAGCACGATGGATCGGTGAGGTCCCGAGACTGTCAGCAGTAAGCGTTAGGAATGCTCCCGTTCCTAGCAGACCACCGCGGTGCTCATCCGAGAACTCATACTTCCGAAGCACGGAATCCTGAGGTACACCCTCAATGTTGTAGACTCTAGCAAGATCGGCATTAATGAAGCTGTAATCAGCTGTTATTAACTCCGTTACTGGTAGATCATGTTCGACGATGTGCCGGAACAATGCCAACGTTTCATCAATCATGTCATCCGCAACGCGTTTGCGGTGATAATGCGGGTAACGATCAGGATCGGGCGCCATAAAATTGATATCGTTCAACTGCAGCCAAGCAAAGGGAAAGGCTCGAAGGAACGCATCATATTGCGATTCGCTAAATCCTAATTGGACCACTGACCGAATCATATCGAATGAATTGAGATCACCATGGGCAACTGACTCCCTAAGCTTAGCACTGGGAATGGAACTTGTTAAAAAGCAACTGTACTTAGCTGCAAAACGCTCCTCGATCTCCAAGTCTTTAAGACTGTGCAGAAGGAAGGATGGTGACGCCAATACCACAACGATACCCTCTTTAAGTGCATCAACGACACCAAGGCTGGAGGATTTGGCATGCACCAGCCTCAAAATCCCATCCAACTCCCCGTCATGAACCTTGCGTCGCCAAGCTCGCTCGGCAATCGGATGCAGAATATCAAACGCTTGATCCAGCGTTGGGTCTTCGCCCAATAGATTGGCTTGTCGCTTGGGTGGCCAAGTGTTGTAAAGCGGGCCGTCAATCGTCGCTCCAATGATTCTTGGCCTCGGGCCTCGCCAATACTTCACCCAATGATGCCAGCTTTCCGGCCTCAAAACGCGTCGCCCTGGCTTCGTCTCAATGGATGCTGCAACTGCTGCATAAAGTTCAGGATCATGCTCTTTGATGTACTCACCAGCAATGGCATTTTGAAACTTGAAGTTACCATTCCCGCGCAGAGTGAGACCATCCGTTGGGTACTTCAATCGAACGCGCGTACCTGCTGCCAACCATTCGTTAAGCTCGATCTGAATCACCTGTTTATCTGGAATATCAAAGACGCGTTCTCGATTTCCCATCAGCACCTTGAGTTGAATCGGATCGGCATCGTAGATTCCCGTCTTGTCAGATTCGTAATAACCGCGATCGAGCGCCCTGCACTCAATTTTTAGTTGATACCAACCGCTGGTTTCCACGACTTGGAAGGGCTCAAAGTATGCCAATTCCTTGGGATCAAGAAAATCGAATCCTTCTCTCGTTCCCCTGCGTTCAGGTCGCTTGACATTTTGACTCGTATGAGCTGACAAGATTTCCGTCGATGAGATCTCGTAATGCTTCGCTGGTGGCATGTCGCCGGAAAGAATACAAGCATCCAATATTTCACGAAGTGCTTCAATGTATTGCTCGAGGTGGAACTGGCTGAAACCAAGTGTCTCGCCATGAGTGTCAAAGCCGCCATGCAGCGCGTCGCCAAGCAAGTCATCAGTGGGTTGATGTGTACCAACATCCTCGATCCTCAATACATCTCGCACACTATTCTCAAATTCACGGTTGTTGAGTCGCCGAGGAGCAATCCGAAGCGTTTCCTGCGCCACCGCCGAATAGTTCCTAATTTGACTCGACAAGTATTGAATCAGCGCGTCTCGTTCGCTGTCTTGAATCAGCCGATATTCGCTGGGCGGCATCTCATGAGATCTCACACGATCAAGGCTTGCCACCCAAGAGTCAATTGACTTGCTACTTGGTTGATCACCTAAATCGAGGAGGTCAAAACCACCCTTCGGTTCATCAATTCCGTGACACTGCGAACAATGTTGTTCGATCAATATCCTGTCGGCCGCTGAGGTGCTGGGACCCTGAAGCAGGACGAAAGCAACCACGCAAATGAAATACTGGGGAGAAATTATTTGTGCAAATGCATTCATCATTTATACGAACCGTAAACGGAACTGAAGTGCCTCGCTGTACGACAGCTCAGGTGTAGCCAAGCTGGAAAGCGCCGGTGCTTTTATTGAAGGAATCTCGTTCGATACCAAACCGCTTCACCAGCGTGACAAACAGGTTACATAGCGGCATGTTCTTACCACTGTTGTCTCTCGCATCAACGTGACCAAGATGCTTGAATCCTCCGCCCGCAACGAAGATCGGTAGATTTCGATTCGAGTGCGTGCCGCCGTACCCCATCCCACTACCGAACAAGACGATGGTGTGATCAAGCATACTCCCATCCGCATTGGGCTCTTGGATTGAATCAAGTTTCCTCAGACACCTCGCCAGACGATCAATCTGGAATGCCTCGATTGATACTAACTCTTGAACCAAATCTTCGCCTCGCCCATTGTGCGTGCAACCGTGGTAGCTACGATTCACACCGTCGATGTCGGTGTAATTCAATTCAGCTGGAAACTCAACACTTGCAACGCGAGTAAGATCGGCCTGAAATGCATACGCGATCATGTCGAAAATGGCGTCATACTTTTTAGCTATCGTGGCTTGACCGACAAAGTGCTCTGAAATATCGAATGTGGGCTTATCGCGATCCAACCAAGTACTGCGATCAGCGAGTGTAAGCTCAAGTTCACGTATTGATGTTTGAAACTGTTCTAGTCGGTCTCGATCGCCACGACTGGCATGCTTTATCGCGTCTGCAAACTGACCTTCAACCGCGTCTAAAATGCTCGAATTTCGGGCGAGCATGACCTTCCGCTGACGCTTCTCTTCAGCGGAAAGGTTGAGAAACAGATGATTAAATAATTCTTGGGGATCAGTGATGGGAAATTTCTCAACGCCGTTGGCTGTCCAACTCATCCGAATTCCAGAATCAAGTGCAGCACCAACCGAAGGGAACCGAACCTGACTCCCGACATGCCTCGCAAATAGCTGATCTAGCGATAGATTTTTCTCCGGAAATGAATTTGCATCGTTCGGCAAAACTCCACTGAGAAATGAGATCTCACGACCATGTCCGCTGATCATGTTATGATCAGTGTGCGACACGATGGTGATGCGATCTTTTAACCATTCGAGAGATTTCAAAGTCGGTGAAATCTCAAAATCCTGACCAAATTCAGAAGGAAAGAAAT
The DNA here is from genome assembly GCA_022425745.1 of Rubripirellula sp. GTDB lineage: Bacteria > Planctomycetota > Planctomycetia > Pirellulales > Pirellulaceae > Rubripirellula. The sequence continues at coordinate 13,864 of JAKMEW010000043.1, read as the reverse complement.
TTGCCGGGTGCATCCCAAATGGATTCCCAACTACTAAGAACCTCGTCCGAGCAACATCTTTTTCTGATGCATGGACGCTGCAATTCGACTCAAGATAAGGAAGCGAAAGGGTGCCACCAAAGCTTTTCAAGAAGGTGCGTCGATATTGCGTCATCATGACCTGGGGGATCTGACCAACGGAGGATCATACCGGTTACAAAAGTTACCGAGAGGCGGGCGCACCTTAACATTTGTGATCTTTAAGTCGGGCTCTCACCGGTTATCAAACCCGCAAACTCAGTGCACACCAATCCAATCTTACCCCAAACAATGACAACCTTGTACGCTAAATGGCACAAATCGACTTCAAACCTACTACTCTTGCGAATAAAAACATCGCCATGCAATTCATACCCTCGATCAGGAAATGTCTGCATCTCATCTGCTTGCTCATCTCAAGTCATTTGATTGGCGAGAACACGGTACAATCAAGCGAAACCGCAGATTTCATCTACATTGAAACCAACGGAATCGTCGCGGTCGAAGCTGAACACTTCGTAACACAAACACACACCTCAAAACGAAAGTTTTATCTCACTACAACTGAGACTGTTCCCGAATTAAGCCCAGACGGAGACCCCAGTCACATTGCTAACGCATCAGGTGGTGCTTATCTAGAGGTTTTACCGGACAGCCGACGCAACCACTCGGAAAAGCTCATCAAGGGAGAAAACTATTCGAACGAACCTGGCAAGCTAGCAGTCCTCAGCTATAAGGTTCACTTCAATACGCCCGGTCGCTACTACGTTTGGGTGAGGGCATACAGTAGCGGATCAGAAGACAACGGGCTCCATGTTGGGATCAATAACACTTGGCCATCTAGTGGGCAAAGACTGCAGTGGTGCCAAGGCAAGCACCAATGGCGATGGGAGAGCAAACAACGCACGGAAGAAAACCACTGTGGCGAACCCCACAAAATCTTTCTTGACATTGATGCACCTGGCATCCACACCATCCAATTCTCCATGCGAGAAGACGGATTCGAATTTGACAAATGGCTGATGACAAGAGACAAGAATTTAACTCGCCCTGAAGACGTTGGCCCACAGTCCAAATTTGATCAAGTAAAAATACATGATTCCTTACCGCTTACTTCGTCCCCTAAATCTGAATCATCAAACGATTAAAACCAACAGGAAAGATTACGTGCATGCATCCACTCTTCGAGATAACAGTCTGTTCACCCTGATACAAATCATCGTGACACTTGCTTTGGCGATAGTATTCGAGTGCCCAGCAATTGCGCATGACAAAGACCTTAAGACCGACCATGACCCTAAACACACAGGATCAGCGTTGATCTTCTCCGGCACTGGCTGGTACCGACACCCTGAAACAGCCGCAGTGAATGGCTGGCTTGCGAGGTTGGCCGATGAGACTGAGATACAAATTGATGTCACCGAGAGCCCAAAAGACCTCTCCATGCTCGATCGGTATGATGTTCTTATCCTGAACAATTCAAATGAACTCATCAAATTGCTCGACGAGAAGCAACGAAATATGGTTCGCGATTGGTACCGCGACGGGGGAGGTATTGTCGCCTTACATGCCGCGTTGGTGCATCAGACCGAGTGGAAGTGGCTATCCCAGCTGGGTGGCTGCGACTTCGACAGTGACTCGGAGTTTCTCGAGGCGACCGTCGTAGTCGACTCCGCTATGAAGGATCACCCAACGGTTCGGGGACATGGGACTAGTTTTCGATACAAAGCCGATTGGACCAATCACACGCAGTCAGTCACAAATCTGCCCGGCTTTAAGGTGCTACTAAGAGTTGACGAGTCCACCTTCGAGCCAGTTCGTGATTACTTCAAGACTCGCGGAGGTAAATCGATGGGAGACGATCACCCGATCGCTTGGCTCCACGAGAACGAGGGCGGGAGATTCTTCTATACCGAACTCGGACACGATGTACGATCGCTAGACACGAAATTTGGGCGTCAACACATTATCGAAGCGATTAAATGGGCTGCCGAAAATCGACAATGAGACGCGGGTTCAATCGGGCGTGCTTATCGACAATGGCATCAGAACAAACGCCGCATGGACGCAGTGGGTCGTCGATCGAATTCAATCAAATAAAACGGCATCGGTCGATAATTTGCGTTGGCGAATCTGTGGAGTCACATTCAATTCATCGGGCCGATTACCGCTTTCAAAGTACCCCAGCTCCTTGGGTGACTTGTCTCTCCACTGACTCTGACTCGCCTCAACGCTCACGGTCGCTGAGTCTGGATCAATGCAAACGGTGGTATAAAGCGGTTGGGTGTAATACGCCATCCGCGTCTTGCCCCCAACCCAGTAGTAGGAGGCCGAATTAATATGCAGGTAATGAACTCCATCGACGACCCAATGCGCATCGAGGTGGCTGTGCCCATTCAAACAGGCCACAACCTTCTCTCGATACTTTGCAAGTAGCTCCTGAAGTTCGACTGCGTTATCAATGGCACTTCTTCCAGCAAGTGGCTGATGAGATAGAACCAAAACCGGTCGATCAGCTTGTGATAACTCACGCTCTAGCCATTGCTGCTGAGTCTTACCAATGAATGACGGATAGCCTCCATCATGCGAGGGTGAGCCTTTGTCATTGCCATCCAAAACGAGGACGCGTAGCTCCTCAATATCTCGGCGGTAATAACTCGCCTGAATCTCCCAAGCCTTGTAGCAATCTTCACGAGTTAACCCGTAATCAAATTCATGATTCCCAATGACATGAATGGTTTCCTCATGAGCTTCATTAAAACGCTGAGCATATTCCTGATGTTTCTCGTTCGGGTAGGCAAAGTCACCCATTTGAACCAAAGCATGACAATCCTGCGATTTCATTTCTCGTAAGAAAGTTTCCAGTCGCGACCGAGCATCAACCGCCAGCCCACCATGCAAATCGGAAATCACTCCCAAGCGAATCGGCTTAGAAATCGAAGCTGCTGAAACCAACGAATCCGATGAAAAGATCCCCGCTGATGCCATGCCACTCAGTGTCTTGAGTGACCTGCGGCGATTCATTTCATTCATACCTTTCATGCCTCAGACTGTGCGTTCCACTTGTTTCGAGCAGATCAAGGAAGTGCAGGATCACTCCTCATTCCAAACGGTCACTTCAGTAGCACCACTGCGAGCACCGCCCTTGTTCACGAAAACGATTCGCAATGACTCGCTCGAGACCGGAGGAAATGCTGCGGTGTTCCACTGGCTACCTGCAGGTCGCTCCGGAGAAAGCTGCACCTCTGATACTGGTTTCCACTGTCCGTTTTCCTTGATTTGTATCTCATAAGATAGAGGAGCCTGCACTCCGCCGCGATCGTCATAAATTGCAATCTCCACTCGGCGAAATTCGATCGCCTTACCAAAATCAATCTGTAGCCAATCGGTCTCATTCGGCGAACCGTAACTCGTCCACCGGTTCATCGGCGATGGCTGGAAATTAGTGACACCATCGATCGATGATGCTGGCACTCCGCCGTAGATATCATGATGACTGCAGGATGCTTTGGGGAATTCACTGACTCCATCATTGAATGCCAAATTACCCGGCCGAGCGGGAATCCGTTTCAGGGGTAACTTCGCCTCACCCCACGCCTCAATTTCCGTCAAACCTGAACTGAAGCCCTCAGCGTGTGTGAGCGTAAGCTGAAATCTTTGAAAGTTGATTGGCTTGAAGTGGAATGAATGGGGGCGATGGCCTTGCGGGGCGGTATCTTCACGCGTCACTTCGATCGGCTGCCAGTCCCCACCATTCCAATAATGAAGTTCGATCTTCTCAGGTACTCGAATCTTGGAATCTCGCAAGTCGCGATCATCGAGCAGGTAAGCTCGGATGCTATGAATGGTGCGTGGAACGCCAAAATCGACTTCAATGGTATCCGAAGTATTCGGAGACCCGACGCTGGTCCAACGATTAGGAGGGTGAAGCAGATACCAAAAGTTCCCATCATTCAGCTTGGCAGCATAAGTTCCTTCGGCAGTGTAGGAGGTTTGCAGATGCGGGTAATAACCACCGTCGTTGTTCACGACGTAATTGGTTGCCACGAGTGCTGAAGTTTCTAATCGCTTCGCGATATTTGGTACAGCGTTCGGAACATCAACACGACCAACGGTGCTTGCTGTGTGAACCTTCTCCCCATCAACCAAGATATGGAAGCCTTCTCCGATCCCATATCGCGTGCCCGTTTGATCCCAAACGATTGAAATAAGGTGACCACGATAAGGGACCTGATCGAGGGCAAAGTACTTCCAACCCTCGGGCACAAGCGGATGAACTCGCAGAGTCTCATCGTCTCCTGGAATTAGCCCCATGAGCCCGGTAATGACGAGGTCGGTGTAACCAGAGTGCAGGTAATGCTCCGAGTGGTTATAGCCGTCATAGCCTTCGAACGAACCGGTATCGGGATGCAGGGCCTCGGCGAGATACGGCTTCCCATCTTTACGGTGCGACTTGGCGTAGATCTGCAGTGTCTTGACATAATCGGTGTTTGAGAGTGCCGACCCACCGCTGTGCAGCAGATTGGCGAGTGCCTTCAGCGTTTGAGTCGTCGCATACGGCCACGACTGACCGCTCCACCAACAGCAATGGTTGGTGATCTTGAACATCGGATCGTGCCGTTCCACAAACGATGGTCCGTAGTCGGCATAAAACCCATCTCGATCCATCAGCTTCTTCCACGCGACGTCGTATTGATGCTCACCTTGCACGAGGCCAAATTGCCACGGGACGTAGCCGATCAACTCTCGCCCGTGGGGGTCACCCGCATACCTGCCACTTTCGTAGGTTCGCGTCAGCGCCTTGAGCTGATAGCCGTCGCGTTCTTCGTCATTTTTCAGTACGGGAAAAAAGAACTGTCGCTTCGGGTCCCACATCAACTCGATCATCTTTGCCTTCAATGCGGCCGCTTTGTTGGCGTACCGCTGGGCGAGTTCAGACTCCCCCGCCAACGAAGCGATTCGACTGATCGCGAGTGCATCAGCGTACATATAGGAATTGAAGGACGGACGGTAACTGGGAGCCCCTCGAAGAATATCCTGCGTTTGTCGGCTGTTGATGTTGAATTCCATGCCATCGTCGTGCCCCGTCTGCCAAAACAGACCAACCTCAGGAACGTACTGTCGCTGTTCCCAACCCTCATAGTTCTTCACAAGATCTTGCAGAAGATCGACCACCAATTCCTGATCAGGGTGAATCTGATGAATCGCCCAAGCGGAGTCGGCTAACCATGTCGAATAATTTCTTGGCTGGGCCCCCGGGGTGCGGAACCAATACTTGGTGTAGTCGTTTGCAATTCGAGGTGAGCGTAACCAGCGAGCTTCGTAAAGTTGATGCCCAGCAGGGCATGCGATTGCCCCGTATGCACCTGACCAAAACGGTCGATCGATAAACTCGGTAAATGAATACCCGCTGTTTGGCGATCCGTAGGTGAGATGCTTAGTCAGCAAGTCCCAGCGGTAATAATAAGTGGTTTGAATTTCCGAATCTGGGCACTCAAAGAATGGAATCTGCTGCTTGTACCAATCGAAGTCTCGATTGTCCCACCAAGTTTCACGTTGTAACAAAGCATCCTGATTCAGAACCTGTGCCGGCGTTGAGCCCGAAGTGACGATCAGCGTTGGAATTACAAACGCTAAAAATTTCCAAAACGACATAAGAGTTTGATGAGAGCTAAGAGTTAGCGTTCAGAAACATAAATGAAACAAACGCTTCCCGATTTGGGGAGAAGAGTTACAGCGATGTCCGCCTGAAGGATAATGGACAGCCCTGACTGCTTCCACCCACTTGGGTCAGTAAAGTTACTGCTCGAAATCAATGTAAACCTTCGACCGATAAAGCTTTCCTGCGAGTTGAGACTCCAAAACGCTCTTCTAAGCACCCAACAACATGCAATCCAGCCATCATTTGACCATTCATTAAGATTTACCGTGGTGCTGTGGACTCGCTCCTTGAGGAATCAATTGATGAAGAATCGATCGTCGTTCGTTTATGTATTGGCAATTTGCTTCTCAGTGACTGGCAATCTGTTGATGTCGAAACATTTAACGGTTTCGGCGGAGCAGATCTCGCAGTTTCGTGGGCCGGACGGGAACGGCGTGTACCAAGAAACACTGCCGAATACGTGGTCCATCACTGATAAAGAGAGCATTGCGTGGGTCGCCGACGTGCCGGGGGGCGGCTGGTCATCACCTGTTTCTGCTGTCGGTCACATCTTTGTCACGACAGCAGTTTCCGAGGATGACACCCGTCCAAAAGGGTTCGAAGGCGGAGTTCAATCCATGGGGGCTTTCTTCAGTTCAAAACCGCCCAATGCCGCCTATCGATTTGAAGTGCATTGCTTTGATGAAAAAGATGGAAACCTGATTTGGAAAAAGGAAATCAGTTCCGCAAAACCGCCACATAAGATTCATCCTTCCAATTCATATGCCACTGAGTCGCCGGTCTCAGACGGCAACCACGTGTATGTTTACTACGCGGCGATCGGTGTTGTCGCTTGCCTTGACCTCTCGGGTGACGTGGTTTGGCAAAGAGAAATAGGAGCCTACAAGACCGGCATGGATTTTGGCACCGGTAGTTCACTTGCATTGCATCAAGGAATGGTTTTTGTTCAATGTGACAATGAACAAGAATCGTTCATTCGTGCACTTGATTGCGAAAGTGGCGAAGAGGTTTGGAATAAGAAACGCGAGAGTCGAACCAGCTGGAGTTCTCCGGTAATTTGGGAGAACTCGCAACGAATCGAATTACTCGCTTGCGGAACCGGCACCATCACTAGCTACGATCCGTCAACGGGCGAGCAACTCTGGAAGCTGACCGGTTTGGGTGGAGCATTCAGTGCATCCCCGACCTTTGACCGTGAGCGCGTCTACCTCGGTCAAAGTGGTCGCAACAGCCGGGGTCCGTTGGTAGCGGTCAAGGCTGGTGCCTCGGGGGAACTCGGCCTCGATGACCTAGCTGATCGGAATCTTGGCTGGGTGGTCGACGCTGCAGGCCCCGGAATGTCCTCCCCTGTCTGTGTTGACGGATTGGTCTACGTCTTGGGACGAGGGATACTCAGCTGCCACGATGCGTCATCCGGAGAGCGTCTTTATCGAGAGAGAATTAAAGACGCATCCAGCGTAACATCCTCCCTTTGGTCCGTTGGAAATGAGGTTTTCACCATGAATGAGTCGGGGGAAACGACCGTTATCAAGTGTGGGAAAAACTTTGAGCAAGCAAGAACCAATTCGCTTGATGGACTGTTTTGGTCGACGCCATCCTCCACGAACGATGCTTTGCTCGTGCGCAGTGTGGATAAGCTCTACTGCATCCGGAAATAAATGAGCGTGCGAGAGAGTTAGAACGGGGAATTCGACCCTCCGAAGGATTCACATGCAGAAATCAATGAGAAGTGTCGCTACTATCTTCCGCAACAGGATACTGCACTTACTATTACTTGGAGTGATCTTAATCCCCTGCGACGCCGGTCACGCACAGGTGGAAACAGAATCAGGTTCAAGTACCGAAAAAGTAGCCTCGACAGTGCCAAGAGGTTACCAGCAAGGAGGTCAAAATAAATCCGAGACACTCCGCATCCTGTGCCAGAAGAGTGCTGAGACAGGTTTATTTTCTGGTTCGGTCCTCGTTGCGAAAGATGGAAAGATTCTTTTTGAGCAGGGATTCGGCTTTGCAAATCGAGAATGGAAGATACCCAACACTCCCGATACGAAATTTAGACTCGCCTCGGTCAGCAAACAATTCTGCAGCATGCTCGTCATGCAACTCATCCAAGAAAACAGGCTGAGTCTGGGAGACGTCATCTGCGATCACCTAAGCTACTATCGCGAGGACACTGGACAACGGATCACGATCCACCACCTTCTAAGCCATCAGTCAGGTTTAAAGGATTTCACCGCAAGCTTTGATTATCGTGGTTCAATCTCGAAGACAAAGTTTGGGAGAGATGAATTCATTCAGCTGCACTGCAGCTCTGATCTGACACACGAACCTGGGACAATCTATAGCTATTGCAACGCCGGCTACTGCATCCTCGGTCGGATCATTGAAAAGGTGACGGGTCTAACTTACGAAAAAAACTTGCAGGATCGCATCTTTGAACCACTTGGCATGGCCAATAGTGGATTCGAACAGTCTGAGAAGGTCATTGAGCGATTTGCGAGCGGTTACCGACGCGGTCCATTCTCTGTTGATCGTGCAGACTACATTGAGATGGATAACACACCCGGCGCGGCAGGAGCCGTTTACTCCACCGTTCGCGACATGTATCTCTGGGATCGAGCTCTCTATACGGAAGAGCTTCTGGCTAAAAGTAATCGCGAACTGATGTTCACACCGAACCAGAATGTCCCCGAAGTCGAGGCTGCTGGCGGACGTGCAAAAAGCATCTATGGATATGGATGGCAGATCACCAATCGCTCCCACCCAGCCACCAACTATCGAGTAAAAGTCATCAGTCATGGTGGAGCGATCAATGGATTTCGCGCAATTGAAAGCCGACTCGTTGGAGAGGATGCATTCATCATTATTCTCTGTAATCTGGGAGACCAATACGGCAGCAGTGATGTCTGGAATTCCGTTACGCAACTCAACAACGCCATCATCAACGTTGTTACAGATCAGCCGTACCGACAGCCCGCCGGCGAGAGTGTCACACAGGACCAACGGCTTTATCAACTTGTCAGAGACAAAGGAGCGGATGCCGCCATCGAGTGGTTCAATCGAGCAGGTAAAAAAGCAGCGTGGGGTGGTTCATTGATGGTGGTCTCGAATCGTTTGCTTGAGGAAGGACAGACTCAAGCAGCGCTAACCCTGATAGAGCGCGACATTGAAATGAGTCCACGTAAAACTTGGCTCCTGCGTCAAGCTGCCCAAGCATTTCTTGATGCTGGACAAGCACATCGAGCGTTTAAGTACGCGGAGATGGGATTATCACTGAAGCCGGAGGATGAGAGGCTTCGAGCAATTCTCAGTGAAGCAAAAAAGAAAGCCGCATTACGTCAGGAAGAACGCTAGAAGAGATGAAGCGAACGTGACTCCGCTTCGATCATCAGTCCGCCTCGATGCAGATGAGTTCCTTAATGGTGTGTGCGTATAACTTTCCATCTGCATAACTCAGGCTTGCTCGGGTCCATGTACCACCAGCGGGGCCGAGATCATTAATCCCAAGAATGGCATGTTCATCCAATCGATCGGCATTCCAGTCAATGCAATAAACAGTCCCAACGAGCGTGGGCAGATAAAGATGCTGACCGACCACTGTCATGATTGGTGAGGCGTGGTGCCCCCATGTGTTGGTGCGAGAACGTTTATCACCCATCACCACAAAACCATTCTGGTTTTTCATCTCTGAGGGAACGAAACCCATATCCTTTAGAGACCAAATCAATCGATCGTTTTTACTCTCCTCACGAATCAACTGGACGGGTAACTGCAAGTATTCAACCTTGCCAGTATCAATGTTCACACGCCCGAGATAAGGCTTTGTGTAAGCACGGAAATAATGATACTTGCCAACAAGCAAATTGGACTGCTGAGTGATCGCGCGACCTTTCTTAGGCTGGTACTCCAATGACTCTCGCCCAAGAGAATATTCCTTCCCATCCCACCGTTGCACCGGAACGTCACTGCAAATACTAACTCTCCTAACGATCTCTCCTGAGAGATTCACCCAGAGATGTTCGGGCCCGTGAAAAATCAACGACAAGTCATTAACGATCGGATAGGTCTGCGTGGACATGTACCGATCCAGTGGTAAAGTCCATATCGTGTTCCCGCTTCGCCCATCGATCACAGAGACCCCGAGCGGGCGTTCAGGCGGCGAATGCCCACCTCCGCGTCCCAATGCGATCGCATCACGGCCATCGGTAAGACGACTCACCATCGGTATCGCCCCCATGTTCACACCGCAATCGGATGTCCAAACGGTTTTACCAGTTGCAAGATCCAATGCTTCTAACTGTGTCCATTGCTCTCGCCTCGCATTCTTATGCTCGTGACCAAACTCACCATCCTTTGGCATGATCGTCTGCTTGGTGTACACAACGGATCCATCAACCAGGAACGGTTGAGACCGCCCTACAGCCATCGCCTCGCGACTCCAAACCTCGTTCCCCTTCATATCAAAACAGGTAATGGTTCCCGACGCATTGAAAAAGCAAACCAACTCTCCGTCAGTAACGGCGGGAGGCGACGTGCTATCCGAAAAGCATCCACTTAATCTCAGGGGATGCCGGCCCGCAATCGTGCGTTGCCACAATACCTCACCGGTTTCCGCATCCGCACAATGCGCAATGATGTCTGAACCTAAATCGGAGTCGGATTTTAGGGGCTCATAACAGGTGTAGAACAGTTTCCCATCCTTGATCACAACCGTGCTCTGTCCAGTCTCCGGCAATGGCTTGACCCAAGCAATGTTCTTGCTGTGAACGACACTCCACTCTTTGGCGGCGATTCCATCGGCAACATAGGATCCATTTGGACCAGACCCTTGACCCCAATCCGCGGCGGACAACGGTGAGAATGCCGTGCAAACCACAAACAGCAGGAACGCTAAACGAATCATCCTTCGTCCTTTACCGGTGACAAATTAAGTGAGAATATCAGTGAACTCGCCGGTGCTATCAGCAAATTGTTCAGCTGGTACGTTGAGTCGATCCAGAAGGGTGCGATAAAGATTTGATAGCCGCATCTCTTTTTCGTTGTATCGAAGATACTGACCGTGCTGAACACCGAGATGATTACCACCAGCGAGCAGCAAGGGGTAGTTATGGTTGTTGTGTGTTCGACTATTACTCGACCCGTAAAGAACGATCGTACGGTCAAGAACCGATCCTTGTCCCTCCTTCGCATCCGCTAAACTTTGTAGAAATCTAGCGTGGTTTTCTGCGAGAAACTGATCGAAGCGCCCAAGGTTTTCAGCGCCACCTTTTTTGCCGACGGCGTGAGCAAGTCCATGCCAATTCCCAGACAGACCAAGACAGGCTGGGAAGGCATTCGCAATCGTGGTCGCTCCAGCAACCTGACCGAGCATGTACGTTGCCACCCGTGTTGAATCAGTGCGGAATGCCAAGGATATCAAATCATACATCGCTTTGATGTATTCCTTGGGTCCCTCTTGGCTTGCATCCACATCAAGCGAACTTTCGTCCACTGTTGGTTTGGGAATGTCGAGCCAAGCTTCGGCCCGCCCGATACGTTGTTCGACCGCATCAACGGACGACAGGTATTCGTCAAGTTTCCGCCGGTCTTCTTTACCAAGACTCCGGTTGAGACTTCGCGAGTGCTCCAAAACGCGGTCAAGAATGCTTGACGCGTTCTGCAATCTCTGGCGTTGCTTCAATGCACTGCCACTCTTCTCTTGACCAAAGAGACGATCGTAGATTTGGCGAGGACTAGCGAGTGCGGGAATAGGTCGCCCTTCCTTAGAAAAGGCGAGCGTCATGGAGCGGGTAGGCTCACCAACTCCGCCATCACTTGACAAAGTGAGCGAGCCAAACCGCGTCTCTGCTCCGATTTCTTCAGCGATAACCTGATCAAGCGAAATGGTGTTAGCGAAAGAACCGTGGTCTAACTTTGCTCCGGTAAGAAAGATATCCCCCGTGTCGTGACCACCCATCGACCAACCATTGGGGTGAGAAATACCACCAATGACCGTAATCTGTTCTCGCAGTGGTTCCATCGACTGCAGTACCTTGGTGAACTGAAAATTTTTTCCAGTTCCATTTGGAAACCAACCCCAATCTTTTTCATCATCCTTCGGGGCGGCAACGACACCGAAAGGCCAGTAAACCGCACAAAAGCGATTTGGCAGTCCGGATTCACCCGAGGCATGAACTGACATACCTTCCATCCAGGGAAGCGCGAGAGCCACACCCGAACCGCGGAGAAAAGTTCGGCGGTCAAGATGCCAAGATTTCTGTGTCATTGTGCTCTTCCTTCCTAAAACTTCACACTTGGGCCCTGCGAGATGAACAGCCAGCATTCTCAGAGTAACAGCAACGGCAATTGGATCCGCTCGCCATTCTAATCACTACTTCATCTGAAACGCCTTGCTCTGCGCAATCGCAACAATTACATCGCTCAATCGATAATCACTCGATTGGAATACCGCGACCAGTTCGTCCACACAATCTCGATCTTCAAACCCGATTGATCGCCCCAAACTGTAGGCCAGCAATTTACACGTTAATGATCGCGCAAACCGATCTTTCTCGTTCTGCAGCAAATACTTTTTCATCCCCATCACTCCGTCAATCGTCGCCCCACCGGGCAGCGTTATCTGATCATCTACTTCGACGTTGTCGGTCTTTCGATTATTCATCCGACGAATCGAATCTCGATGCAAACCCACCGCGTCAAACGATTCGAATGCAATTCCCCAAGGATCAATCCCTCGATGACAGTCGTTGCAGGCACTTTTTGTTCGATGAACTTCCAACTGCTGTTTCAATGTCAAAGACTCAAAATCTGGTTGCCCAGAATCAAGTTCAGGAACATCCGGCGGTGGTGGAGCAGGCGGATCCCCGAGTAATCGATCGAGTAACCAGACTGCTCGGCGGATTGGGTGCGAGTCCTCGCCATTGGAATTAATCATTAAAAAGCTTGCCTGTGTCAGCAGCCCGCCACGCCGATCATTAGCTGGCAGATGAACCAACTCGAAGTCGCCTCCACGGGGAGCCCCTTCGATGTCCAAAATTCCGTAATGCAGGGCCAGCGGTGCATTGATCGTCAGGAAACCTGAATCAATGAAGTTCAGTGCGCTTAAATCTTGTTTCAACACGGCAGCAAAGAAAGATTGTGTCTCTTTCTTCATCAACGGCTTCAATCGATCATCGAATTTGGGATAGCGAGCTGGATTGATTGCCACACGGTCTAACCCAGACAGATCGAGCCACTGATCAGTGAAGTGATCCACAAAACGTTGTGAGCGGGGATCAGCAAGCATCAACCGGACTTGCTTCTCCATGACATCAGCATCACTTAAAGACCCTGAATCGGCGAGACGTCGCAGATCCTCATCTGGCATGGTTGCCCACAAAAAGTAGGACAACCGCGAAGCAAGCTCGTGCTGACTCAACAGCCGAGACTCATCCCCAGACGGCTCGACGAGATAAAGAAACTCAGGTGAAATCAACACCATCGCAAGCGTCTCACGCATCGCTTCTTCGAACGACGGTGACTGAGCACGAATTTCGTCGTAGACAGATAGAACCGGTTGCACATCACTCTCGCTAACCGGTCGGCGGTAAGCTCGACTCATCAAAGATTCAATCGCCCGCTCTGCTCTTTGGCGTTCCGGCAGGTTAGATACCGGAAGTAAACGAGTGTGATGCTCGGGGGGCCAAGTGGCATAGAGGGGACCTTCGAATTCAAGGTAATCCAAAACCAAGGTTGAACGCGGCTGCACCGGCTCCTCTGGAACCATCTGCTTCGTCTTTCGATCGATGCGTGGTATGGCATCGAAACGGTCCAGTATTTGTTTGCGATCGACAAGCAACGGTGCGTTGACTTCGCGGTAACGCTCAAGAAGCTCAGCCGCGTTCAGACCAACCTTCTTCGCGTGGTCCACCAACACCTTCGATTCGTTCTCGATTTCCCGCTCAAGATCATAGAGCCGATATGCGAGATCTGTTTGATTTGAATGGTCAGCAGGAAGCAAGCTTAGTTCTTCCACCTGCCGCTGCAACTTTGACAGCGATGCAGTGACTGCAGAGTTTGGTTGCCCACCATCAATCTCATCCGTAACGAACGGAAGCTTCGGAGCTTTGTTCTTGACCGCATTGCTCACGATACGTTTTTGCTCCGCGGTCAAAGCGATGGCTTTGTACCTGGACTGCTTAGGAGTTT
>JAKMEW010000010.1 GCA_022425745.1 Rubripirellula sp. | reverse complement strand
GGAAAGGAATCCTCGGGGCACCACTTCTCCGAGTTTTTTAGTTTCCCCATTGATGTGAATCTTGCAGTCGGTCGGTTTGGCGGTCTCGCGCACTCCCATGGCAAAGCCGAGTGTTTCGATCGGTTCTGGACCAAGTGGTTGACCCGATGATTGGTGGAGTGCTAACGCTTCGCTATCTTTGATTGCGTGCTCGTAGATTGCTAAGTGGCCAATGTTGCCTTCGAGCGGTGCAAACTGATCACTACGCGTCGCGATGGAAATATCTTGCGATTCTCCAAAGGTCGCTGGTAGCGAAGCTTCAATCTCGGGTTGTCCGTTGAGATAGACTCGAACCTGATTTGCGTCACGGGTAAAAGTTACGTGATTCCAAGTGTTGGGTGGGATTTCCGTGGATCCACCGACAGTTTGTTTGGAGTCGTTGCCGTTAAAGACAAAAAGTTTACCTGTGCGTGCCGATTCGTGATTCCCTCCGATGCCTAAATGATCGCCCGGTAAAGATTTGTTTCCCCATTCCGCTCGTGAGAATAAATAGGCCGTGATGGGTCTCGCTTTGTTATCGAGTGTGTTGCGAAACCAAAAGGAGACAGAATAGCTAGCTGTATTCTTTGTGAAAGTAGTTCGAATCAAGGAGTTCTTAACGTGAGCGTACGTTGACTCATCGAATCCAGTGGCCTCTTGGATCTCAAAATGAACCGGTGCCTTACCAAGTTTTTCGTAGAGCAGCGGGTTTAGGTTTTGAACTGCGGTTGAGTAGCCTGAGTCAAGTGTTGGGGTGGTAGTGCGATCGATCGTATTGGTTTCAGGTTCAGGCAGTTTCGAGGTCAGTTGGTGCAGCGGGGTAGGTGGTGCAGTGAGTTTCTCGTTGCCCGCGGCACCGTATAGAGTTTTTGTGCTCGTAAAGATTCCAGCGAGCGCGTAATAGTCACGGGTTGAGATCGGGTCATGTTTGTGATCATGGCATCGTGCGCAGGCCACGCTTAGTCCCGTGAGTCCCGTGCTGATTACATTGATTTGGTCATCAACAATGTCCATCGCGAAGTTGTTGTTCATCGCGGAAGCCGGCTTGGAACCAATAGCCAAAAAACCAGTGGCCGTTAGAAGGCGGTTTCTATCAGCCGCCGATTCATGGGGTAAGAGGTCACCAGCAATCTGTTCGATGATGAATTGGTTTAGTGGTAGATCAAGATTTAAGGCATCGATCACGTAGTTTCGATACCGCCACGCATGCGGGAAACTGGCGTTGCGACCGAGTCCATCGTCTCCGTTTGATTCACCGTACCGTGCAAGATCTAGCCAATGTCGCGCCCAGCGAATACCAAACTGAGGGCTTGCAAGTAATTCATTGACCACATCGACAATCGCAGACCTGCGATCGGTTTGGCAGGACTGCTCGAAACGTTCGACTTGCTCCATGGTTGGTGGCAGTCCAACAAGGTCATAGTGAAGTCGCCTAAGTAGCGTGCGAGGTGGGGCATCTTTGGTTGGACGCACCTTCGCGGTTTCCATCGCAGAGAGTGTAAAGAAATCGATCGAGGAATTGACCCAATCTTCGTTTTGGACAACGGGTATCTGCGGTACCAAGCGTGGTTGAAACGCCCAATGGTCGGTTGCGGAATGCCTCGTGGTTGTCGAAGTGGGCTCCGATGTTGTTTTCGCAATGCGAGGGTCATACGCACCATCGCGGATCCATTTTTCAAAGTCGCGCACGATTGGTTCGGGCAACGGTCCATCGGGAGGCATTTCCATTCCGTCATAGCGGATCGCTTGCAGAATCAAGCTGCTCTCAGGATCGCCGGCGACGATTGCCGCGCCCGATTCGCCGCCTTGGTGGATTCCATCGCGGGTATCAAGTAAGAGCTTTCCGCCTAAGGAATCAGCTTCAGGTGAGTGACATTCATAGCAGTGCTGAACGAGTACAGGACGAATCTTGCTCTCGAAGAAAGCAGACCTCTCATCAGCCAACGCAACAACCTGAATGAGCAGGTTAAGGCAAGCGAGAATCGCGGTGGTGATTGCGGCGCGAGTCACGATGAATTGCCCGGAGGGGGGGGGTGCGAGGGGAGTGGTGGGCTTTGGCAAGCCAACGGACTATAGATCCCAACTG
>JAKMEW010000545.1 GCA_022425745.1 Rubripirellula sp. | reverse complement strand
GTTCGGTAACGCCCGGGCAAATGCGGTCCGTTAATGACAACCGACAGGTCGTACCCTTGAAACTCAGGCTGGAACGCGGGAGCATTTCCGAGATGCCATTTGCCAATGTAACCGGTACGATAACCTGTCGACTTCAAAGATTCAGCGATTGTGACGGTATCAAGAGGCAAAGCCATTGTGGTGAGCGGTGTGGTGATGGTTTCAAACGGCCTCCAATGCCCTGGAATATGTGCAGTAATCCCAATCCTCGCCTGGTTCTGGCCAGATTGAATGGCGCAACGAGTCGGTGAACAGACCGATCCCGCAGCGTAAAAATCAGTGAAGCGAACACCATCCACGGCAAGCTGATCAATGTTTGGAGTATCAATAAAATCATTTCCGTAACATCCAAGATCACCCCAGCCCATGTCATCGATCAAAACGAGGATCACGTTCGGTTGCTTCACTGTCTCCTGCGAATAGGATGAAGCCGATATCATGAAGCCAAAGAAAACAACAACGGCAGCGAACACATTGTGGTTTACCAAGAAGGATGTGTGATTCATCTCAGACCAACGTAAGAGGTAGCAGCTCAAGCGATGATGTGCACGAATCCAAAATCAACGCTGATCTGCAATCGGTAAGTCATCAAACCAAACCGGATTGCGTTGGCTCGACAACATGGAACGAAAAAATATGGCAGTCAGAGTGTAACAACATTGAGAGACAAAATCAGGCATTCACTCACTTCCAAGAATCCAGAGGAACACAAACGGGAAACATAGGAACGAAAAACACCAAACTCGAAACAAACGAACTCACTGCCAAACAACCTCAATTCATTGTTTGATAAATAAACATGTATCGATCAATCGTCCTTTTATTATTCATCGCCCTGCCGACCTTTGCCTTCACGGCTAACGAATCCGCAGCGCAAACCGACCCTCAATTGCAAGAATCTCCACAAAACCAAACATCCCAAGACAGCGTCAACCAAAATCGCCCCGTCTTTGCTTTGGCAGGAGATTCAACCGTCACGGATCATGCCGGATGGGGCTGGGGGTTCAAAGCGATTCTGCGTGATGAAACTACCTGCATCAACTTTGCCAAAGGAGGACGAAGTTCACGCAGTTTTCGCACCGAAGGCTTCTGGAACCAGTGTCTTGATGCGAAGCCGGAATACCTCCTGATTCAATTCGGTCACAACGATCAACCAGGGAAAGGCCCCGAACGCGAATCGAAACCAGACGGTGATTTCCAAACTCATCTCGTTCGCTTTATCCAGGAGGCGAGAAGCCAACAAATCAAGCCAATCCTTGTGACTTCACTGACACGGCGACGGTGGAATTCAGATGGAACAATCCAAGAGAGTTTGCGTGAGTATGCCGATGCAACCATCGCGGTGGCGAAGGACCATGATGTACCGCTGATCGACTTACATGGTGAAAGTATCAAGCAGTGCGAAAAGATGGGGCCGGTTGCGTTTCGTGCATTTGAGCCAATGACGGATCAGGGCGCCGACCACACGCACCTGAATTCAGAAGGCAGTCTCGCGGTAGCAAGTTTGGTCGTCGCCAAGCTGATAGAAATCATGCCAGAACTGACACCGCTTTTCAATCAAGAAAAACTCGACCAATTACGCACTCAAGGTGAAACACCAACAACGCTCAGCACTGGGCACCTAACAATCGACCAGACACGCGACACCATTTCGATCCGAACAGACAAGCGAACCATCCTCAACTACAACAAACGTTCGCCAAGCGTACCTGAGGGAATTGACCCTATCTATCAGAGAAGCGGTTTCCTGCATCCAGTCAAATCCCCATCAGGAAAAATCGTCACGGCGGCATTCCCATTTGATCACCCACACCAACAGGGCATTTTTTCCGCATGGGTTTCCACCTCATGGAACGAGCAAGAAGTCGATTTCTGGAACCTTGCCAAAGGTACTGGCAGGGTGCTGCATCAGCGAGTGATTGATGTATTCTCCGGCAATAACCAGATTGGCTTTGAGGTGGACCTGATCCATCAAATGCTTCAACCGCACACGGTTGATATTCTCAGGGAAAGATGGCGAGTGACCGCGAATCACTCAGTGGACGACGTTTTCGTATTTGATTTGCAGTCGACTCAAGCGGCCATCACGGATTCCCCCCTAGCAATCCAACAAAATCGATACGGAGGTTTCGCGGTACGCGGCCCAGTAAGTTGGCTCAACACTTCGGAATCAACACCAAACGAGCCTAAATTCAGCGGCTGCACCATTGCGACGGAGCAAACGGACGATCGAACTCTAGGCAATCATCAGCGAACCAGATGGGTGAGCATGAATGGCCTAATCGAGGGATCGCCGGTCAGCATCACCATGATGCACGCGAACCACGAGCAAGACTCAAGCAACGCGGTAAGACTTCACCCGATCAAGCCCTACTTCTGTTTCTCGCGGTGCGTGGAAGAAAGTTTTCTCATCACCAAAGCGACACCGCTCGTGTCACACTTCAGATTTCTCGTCACCGACTCGGCACCCAATCAGGAATGGATCTTGCAACAGTGGGAACAGTGGCAACGGGAAATCGGTGCCTTAAGCAAACAGGGCGAAGATTAAGTCATCTCGCAACATCAACACTTCACTCTCGCAGAAAGCGGTTTGACATGACGATCGCTTCAATGATTTCTTGGCTGGGAAAATCCATGATCACGACACCCAAACGATGCCCCTGACGTGCCTTCACCTGCTCGAGAAGGAACGGATTAATCTGCGAGGCATAAGATTCGGGGTTAATCAGTCGACTTGGAACGGTGCCACTGCAGTAGTTCAGGAACCACTGACCAGAATCACCTCCCCTCGATGCATCAAAATGCTTCGCGATTTTCCGCTTCTTAATTTCTGGCAGCGTCTGGTAGTCGTCCTGCAGGTTCATCTTGTTCCAATCCAACCCACCGAGCTTCCCCACACGATCGACCAAAACAATCCGCCCTCGGACGTCGCCCACGGAAGGATTCACCTTAGCAATGCACCACCTATCTCTAGATGGAGCGATCTCCGCAATAAAGGTTGCCTGAAAGTCTCGAGTGATTTCTTCCGAAGTTGACTCTTCTTTGACCGACATTAATAAAATTTCGTTCGGATTATCATCGAGGAACTCCTCACATACGCGAATCACCTGGGCAAAGCTAATGCGTTGATTGATGACCCCATGGTAAATCTGAAATCGATCCCTCTGATGGCGACAACGAATGTCTAAAAATCGGACTCCCGAGTCCAGTTGTTCCCTCAACGTCAACGTCTGGCAACGTGCAAACCCAAACGACAATCCATTGTGAAGTGCACCGCTGTCGTGAGTACCCGGAATCGATAGATTAGACAACAGCACATTTTGTGGCAGCCTCTTCATCCACTTCGACAAAACCAATTGTTCGGTTTCCTCAGGTCTCAGCGATCCGGCTACCGGCTGTTCTGCCTGAACCGCCTTCAAATGATTGAGCAGCATTAGTAGAAGTAAACACAGCGGGAATAATCTCGAGCGTAGTTCACGCAATGGAATCGGAAAGATCAACACAACGAACCTCAGAGAAAAGTCCACATCGACGTTAAGCAATCAGAAGGCGATCACGAGTTTTCATCGTAGCAAATAATCTCAGTCAACAAAAAAACACCGGTGTCCGAAGACACCGGTGCCTGCACCGACTGGAGGAAACAGTCGTTACCGATGAACGAGGTCAAATGACCTGCTCCGTTTCGAAATTACTCTCCCAATCCATTCTCAAGCATTCCGCTTGGAACCGATGCAGGAATGAGTGCCTGCAAGCGGGCCGCAAGATCAGGTGCGGTGAGACTGTGCAGGAACTCAATCAAGTCACTCTTTTCTCGCTTACTTAATTCAACATCGACTTCCTCAGCTGTATCGAGCATCCAGTCCTGCATTGTGCGGCCATTGACAACTGTTGAAATCAAATCCGGTTGAACCAATTGCAGTCGAGCCCTGTAGTCGCGGAGAGATTCCTTTGGGTCGAGATGATGCTCGATAACATCTTCCAGACTCGAGAACGCTCCGTTGTGCATCCATGGTCCGGTCGCCGTAACGTTACGAAGAGGCGGGGTTCGAAATGCGAACTCATCCGCTGGGTCAGCCGTGATACCCATTCGTCCATGGTCCAGGCCTGTGAGTGGATTCTTTCCTGGTCCGATCTGTGGAACGGCGAGATTGTGATGCAACTGATCGGTTAGCAAAGTACCTGAGTGACAATCGACGCAACCCGCCTTTCCGTAAAACAGAAATGCTCCGCGTTTAGCCGCTCGACTCATCGCCTGAGTATTGCCCCGTAAAAATTCATCAAACGGACTGTCATTCATCCCGAAGGCCTCCGTTTCAAATGCGGCCAACGCAATGGCGGCATGCTGGAACCCAAGATCCGCTTCATCCACCTCAGGGAACGCGTCTAGGAACATGGCTCGGTAGATGTCGTTATCCATGACCCGTGCAAACAATGCTTCCCAGATGCCTGCAAAATCGTCATCCGCAAAGGCAGCGACTTCATTACCATTGAACACATCCTCATGTGAACCTCTCATCTCGCCGCGACTTGTCGGTGGGAACATCGCTTGGATCTGAAGCGGCTTGACCAGTTCGCTAGGCAATGCCGCGCCGGCTGGTGAGGTAGTCACGCCGCCTGCGGTCGACACTCTTGAATCCCAAAACATCGAAGTCCAATGAGCTGATCCACGATTGAAAATGTCAGGTGAGGTGCGAGGTACGAACTCACGCCCCTCGCCCATCACACGAAAAACCCCAACCTCGTTTTTGCTCGGCGACCCGGTTCCGACGCCCAACGAAAGCGTATCCGAGGTACTGGTGAGCGGGTGATGGCATGTGGCACACGCCGTGTCATTGTTGCCGCAAATGAGACGGTCAAAGAAAAGCAAATTCCCCAAAGCGGCATGCTTCGGATCCTGCTCGGGCGTATCAATCGCCTCAACCCCATTGGACCTCAGCAGATCAAGAAGTTCGGCATCGCCATTGGATACCTGTCGTTGCGACTTTTGCTGATTAGCAGAAGACCACTTGTTCGAAGAAGACCACTTGTTCGAAGAAGACCAACTAGACTTCCGGCTGAAACCTTGAGCTGAACAAAAAACTGGCAATACCACGATTGCCAAAAGAGCGCGCAGAAGCGCAGAGTGATGAAAAGGCATGACTGATTCCCCCAGTGCTGATGTAAATATTCGCAAAGCATTGCGTGCGACAACACTTCACGGTTTGTCACCTCGAAGGTTCAGGGCCAACACAGTGACCCAAAGCCCCTGACAGAAACCCCCGTTTCGTCAAGGACATTCACAACAAAGTGACTTACATAGCCTCTCATCAAGATGGCAATCTGAGATGATTGCCGAGCGTTGGGACATCACCCCTCAACGCGGTTATTCAAGCTAGCAGCGAGTAGAGCCTTGTCAACTTTTTATTCAACAAATTCTGCAACAGGAAAATCTCACGCACCACTAAAAGACTGAAAAAAACGTGATTTTCGCCTCAAATTCATTCAGAAAATCTTTTTGCAATTCCTCAAAAACAGCACCGATCAGATCAGAAAACCGAAGCCAACCTAATCAAGACTTTCAAAAATCACGACGTCTCGTGTGTTCATATCCAGGCCGGGCTGGTACCCGACAGGGATCGATCGATCAATCACAAAGGTCCCTTTAAATCGCTCTGCCAGACCTTCTGTCGCCCGATACTCGTCTCGCAATTCACCGGTCGCCGCATCCACTTCAAAGAAGCCAAGAGTTAGCCGTATCAGAAAGACCTGTGAATTATTCGCGACTAAATTCGGCATCCTCATGAGCGTTTGGTAACGCATCCACGGATTCCTCAAACGATTACTGGCCGGGTTCACGGTTGAATCCGCTGGATTAACAGCCGGTAGCTCACCGATGCTTCTTACAAAGAACGGTTTCTGCGTCGGTGTCGAGGACGTAGCTAAAGATTGATCTCGAAACAACGTGCTGTTGACTGCCGGACGATCCAAGGCAGGCAATATCGACTTACCCGCCAGCAACGGCGATCGATACACTCCGGCGAATCGTGTCGGCAGATCTGCATTCAAGTCTTTTCGGTAATTTATCCGTTCACCGGAGGTGACCGCCGAAGTGATCTTGTTGATCGTTTGATCATCGGTGTATCCCCGCCGATTGATTAAAAAAGACTGGAAGCCAAGTGCCCGCGTACTGTTGAAATTTAGGTATTCATCAGCACTTAAATGCCCCTGCATCAAACCCGCCCAAACGGGAAACGCGGAGAGTGAGTTGAGGTTAACAGTGCCTTGTCGCTGATTGTCGTAAGTGAAGTTGAATGGCGGCTTGATCAAATCAGCAAAACCCGTCCAATTATTCACACGATTGGAGATGCTCGCGGCTCGAGAAGGCACCATGTACTCGACCTCCCCCCGATACCTAGGCATGGTGTGGACGAAGTCAAAGATGCGCGACAACTCGAGACTGCCGGGATCTCCGGGGTTGGCACCACCTGCTCCTAAGTTGCTATGGAAAAAATTAAGCAGGTGCCGGTATGGCGACTGACTAACCACAACGCTCTGATTATCCGTTGGATAAACAACTGGATCGCTCACACAAACCGTGAATTCTTCGAATAGTCGCGATGCTGAACAAGCCGGCACCATCATCAACTCAAAAGGAGTCGCAAAATCTCGATTCAGCCAAGGGTGCAAGGCATACGGTGTTCGTGGAAAATTCGCATCCATTCCGCTCACAAGCGTGCCCAGAGGCAAGTCATATCCTTCGAACTCGAGACCAAAATTCGGTTGATTGGGGTTCGCAAGCGGGTTTTCACAGTTCAAGAAACTCAGTGACGAGAATAACTTTCCGTCGTCGCCGGGAAACAGACCTTCATACTTGAAAAAGTGCCCCGAACTCCCCACGTCATACGACGCGATATCCAAATTAAAGTTGCCTGAATCACTCTGCGACTCGTAGGTGTAAAGAGAGTTTGACTTCACCGAATTGGTGAGATCAGAAGGCAGGCGAACATGACCATTGCGTTGCCGACTTCGGCGAGCGTAATCATTGGGACCTTCTCCCTCAGTAACGAAATCTTCTCTCTCTTCGCCGCTAAAGACCGTCAGATCCAATTGCATCCAATCGACGGTCCGGTAGGGGTTGGTTAGCTCATCATACGGCAGTGTTGGATCAGCAAGCCGTTGCAAGTAAGCAGTGCGGTAGTTCTCGATGGTTCCAAGCTCAGGATCGCCTTCTGCACCGAAGGGAATCAAATCAAATGATTCATCAACTGGATCATTGATGGCGGTATCATTAACGTCGCTGTAGTCAAGATACGCGTCCGTTAACGCGTACGACCCACCGTCTGGAAATGGAGTGTTTCCAAAGTACCGCAAACTTGGCTGAGGATAGAATTGGTTGGCGTTGGGCATTGGTTCACTGACATTCAAGCCAACGATACCATTTTCATAACTTGTTGCCGCCCATCCATTGCGCCGTGGTGCCGCTATCACCAGAGGAAGTGCCCTCGTTCCATAGTTTGCACCTTGACCAGCTACCGAAAGCAGGGGCGTCGCACGGTCACCAACACCATTGGTATCGCTGTCAAGAACACCGTAATGACCCAGCTGCTGAAAGCCCTGAAGGTTCTCAATGCGGATCACCTGATTGGACGGACCCGAAGGTGATAACTGATTGGTCTGATTAAAAGTATTCCCCGTTGTGTTGCCCCCCGCATTGCCATTTGCATTGGCGAAGTCAAAGCTGGAACCGAGGTGTGTATTGAGGCGTGGTGCTAAAACCAAGAACTGTCCTGGCTCGAGTAAACGGTCATTGTTTAACGCTGCATTCGAAGTGACGGAAGGCGCCACAAACACCTGCTCGGGTGCCATGTCGGTGATCTGATTTCCGT
Source organism: Rubripirellula sp. (assembly GCA_022425745.1). Taxonomy (GTDB): domain Bacteria; phylum Planctomycetota; class Planctomycetia; order Pirellulales; family Pirellulaceae; genus Rubripirellula. The sequence goes on along the minus strand of JAKMEW010000545.1, from coordinate 7,621 downwards.
TAACCAGGCTACGAATCTGGTTGAATGCAGCCTGAGGATTCGAGTCCATCTCCGGAATATTGGTAAAGAAGATGAATCGAGTCATCTCGAGCGGACGATTTCCGTTTGGAAGAATCCCTTGAATTTCGTCTGGCTGATCCAAATCAAAAGACGCAGTATCAGGTAAAGCGAGTCGTTGGCGAGACGGTGCTGCATCAACCGCAGCCGCTCGAACACCACCGTTCTGATCATGTCTTTCGGAGATCCCAATTCGCCACACCGGAGCGCCGTAGGGAGCACTATTATTTCGAGGTGGCGCCGTCGCAGCTAGGTTGAGCTGCAGGTCTCCGGTGGGAGCCTGGGTGTAGAATTCCATCGCACGTCCTGGCTTCGTCGTTTCATCCGCTACGATCGTCGAATCGATCGGTGCTTGCGGACAGAACAATTCCAAGAACAACGAACCCTGCGGGATTCTGACTTGATCCGTTGTCAAGTCAGACGCATTCTGTGTTTGCTTCTTGAACTCACCTGATGAATCTTGGTCCGTGTCTCTTACTCGCACATCATGGAGAGCCAAACTTTCGGAAAACACTAACTGTGGCTCCTCGACCCCCCAAACAACGTTGGGGCGATTCGGACCGCCACCCTGCGTCGACCATCCATTGGAATCAAAAGGATCCGGATCAAACTCAAAACGAGTCATAATGGAATCTGGATCACGATAATCCACAACATTGACAGCCCACTGTGCGAGACGCCGCGCTGTATATGCCTCGAGCTCGTTTTGGTTGTAGTTCGAGTGGGTCGGCAGGACACCCTTATCATACGGTGGCTGCAGATCCAACTCGTAGCGGACGAGCATTGCGATTAAATACAGATGTCTTGCAAGGAGTTGCCTTCCGGTAATCGGAAAGCTATTACCGCCTCCTGGACCTTCATCCCAAGTGTAGGATGGAGTGATATTGTCAAAGCCATTCGGGACGCTACCCGCTGAATTATTCGCCACAACAAAGGCTTTACCCGGTCTGCCAGGGTCTTCCTCCAATGCGACCTCTCTCGGTTCATCGATGACAAAGTCACCATCATCATCCACACCATTTCCTACGGCACGATTGACGTCAACCTTTCGACCGAGTTTCAGTTCCGGTGGAATGACTTTATCCATCCACGGACGATTGACATTGCCGTTTGCATTCCCGTTTCCGTGACCAGCTTCTAAGCTCGCGATGTAAGTCAGATCAAGAAGTGAAACAATTGGCGCATCCTCACTCGCACTCAACGTGCTGAATGCGTGCCGGTAACGTGGATGTTGATCAAGTAACGCACTAATCTTGTCGCGAATCCTATCCGGCAATAATTCGGTATCAAAATCATCCGAACGCAGAATCGCCTCCAGATCTGAAATGGTAAATGCTGCATCACCAGACAACCGACCACTTGCATCCAACTCATAAGGGTGATTCAAATCTTGGCGAACAGGGGCGGCGAGAGACGGCGGGACGACTAACAAATGCCCGCTTCGGCCGATACCCACCGCTGAGTGGCCATACAGGTCCAGCGGACTTCCCCAGCCACCGCTCGCGGTGTGGTAGCGAGTCTGCTTACCCGAGGTAAGGATATCCAATGAGTCTCGCCCTACACCGCCAGCATCGAGTGTTTTGGCTGCGACGTTGGTTTCATATTTAGAATCGATGATTTCGTTCAACAACGTTCCCAAATTTGCACCCGCACCGTCAGTCTGCGGCAAACTAATTTCAGCAGGTCCCAAACCCAACCCACGAAACAACGCACGCTGCGTATTTGGCAACCCTGCCCACGATGCACTCGCGTCACCAATGGTGCCCGACTGCGCGACCGACTGTTTCAATTGGAGGTTACCGTGCGCATTGAGATTCAACCTTGCTCCAAGATCCTCAATCATCGGTGCGATGAGCGGTCGTAAGACTCGCCCATCAGGTGCCGTGAAAGCGGGAAGCCCCAGATCAACCCAAACACTATCTGCTACTCCATCCGAATCGTTGTCGACATCCCACTGACCATTGATCAATGCATCAACAAGTTGATTGAGGCGAGCAGGATTATTCACAGGAGCGCCAGCTCGAAGCGCATACTCAGAACTGCCGCCCTTGAACCCTAGATTGCGATTGAGAATTGGCAGCGGGCGGTAAGTCGCTCGCTCGATACTGCGAAGCAGTGGGTTGTATAAGGAGGGATCTGATAAATCCACGCTGTTATGATTGAGCAAGTAGTTAATCACCGATGGACGGTGAAATGATGGAATCACTGAACCATCGGCGTTGCGATGACTTAAAAACCAATTGTTATAGTCAGCAGCATCGTAGTCCTCGTCGACATCACCACTAACCAGCGATTTGTCGATATTGGAACCGACTAAATGATTTGGCTGCAAAGATGCGGGCAGATTGAGCAGCGATGGACTAGTCGGATCAACAATCGCATCGTCGAATCCATCAGCCCCAGTGGTTGGATTGATCCTGAAGCCCCAACCCACGGAATTTCTCGGGCGTCCATTAATCCAAGCGTTATTACTTTTTAGAAAAAGACTTCTCGCATCAGGGTAATTTGGATTGCCCAGTTCGTCTCCGTGAAGCTCGAAACCCAAATTCCAAGCCTGACTATTACCATTGCCAACGTACTGTGATCGCAAGACGCGGTAAGTTCGGTTCTCCAGTGGTCCTTCAAGGAAGGTTATCGCAGCTCCAGCAAAGACATCATCCAACTGAGGGAACGTTGGAGGACCACGATTACCACCGTTCCCCTGCGTCCTCGTTGTCACGCGAATGAAGACGAAGCCACTGTCCTCTACCGGTGGTGGGCCATTTGAAACAGTGACGGGATATCCGTCGTGTAACCCGTAATAATCAGCAAGCAAATCTTCGCCGTAAAAAGGATTCGACGGATCTGAAGTCCCTCTCAACAGGGTCATCAGCGACTCGTTCATCGTCCACTTAACATCGATGCTTCTTGATTCCTGTTGAGCCAAAGCAAACGAGGTATCGCGGGATTCATTGCTAAAGACCAGAAACGTCGCAACGAGAATACTGAAGAAAGTCAGTGACCCTAAAACCACCAACAGAATCACGCCGGTGGATTTCGTTCGACGCGTTAATCTTCGACTAATCTCTGATGTCACATCTCCAATCTCTAGCGAACAACCGAGACTAGCGTCCCGCAATTCTGGGAAGATATGCATCGCCCATCTTGAAAGTTTAGAACCAGAATTGAGCTGTTTCATTTTTCACCAAACAGATTACTCACTAGATGATTCACCCGAGCAACACATAACCCGCACCGCAGAAAACCACGTTTGAGTACACGGCTGCCCGCTCATCGATGCACCAATCCGCTACGTTTACCCCGAAAAACAGGGAGTCTTACCCATCGAAAGGCACCGAGATGAATCGGCGCAGCGAACCTAAAACGGTACCTTTTGAACAAGCCTGAGGCGGAGAGTAAGACAAACGAGTTTTTTATTTCTCGCAGGTATCAGGCGAGTTAATCCGACTGTAAAGGTTATGACGATTAGACGGCGTTGACGAATTAGACGTAGAATTGCCAAAAAACGGTGCCCGTCGTCAAAAGTCAACACTCTCTCGCCAAGAACTGGCTGAGCGTTGCATTTCAGCGGCTTATTTGGTTCCTACTGGCTTTAAGCAATCGCCTCGGGCTTCCGCTATCATGTGCGAAAAACAGAGTCCACCTCGACTAACAAATGCTCCACAGAAGACACATGAATCCCGAGAAACCCTCACGACGTCATTTTATCAAGTCATCGGCAGCTACCGCAGGAGTCGCAACTTTGGCTGGCAAGCAAACCAAGCTAGTTGCCGCCCAGACAACGACAGCGAACAACAAAATTCGAATTGGTTTCATCGGGACTGGGGGGCGTGGATTCGGTGCCCATGTCACTCGGATGACCAAGCATCAAGTCAATGGCGAGCCGGTTGAATTGGTTGCGGTTTGCGATGTTTTCAACGAGAACCGTGACAAAGCAGCCGACCACATCAAGAAGAACACCGGCAACGACGTTCAGAAGTACGAAGACTACCGCGACATGTTTGCCAAGGCAAATCTTGATGCGGTCTGCATTGGAACGCCTGATCATTGGCACGCCAAACAAACCATCGATGCCCTGGAACAAGGACTGCACGTCTATTGCGAAAAACCAATGACCAAGACGGTTGAAGAAGCAATCGATGTCATGCGAACCTGGAAACGTTCTGGCAAAGTCATGCAGGTGGGTGTTCAGTCAACGAGTCTTCCCGTCTGGAACCAAATCAATGAATTGCTGACTGCAGGTCAACTCGGCAAAGTCCTCATGTATCAAACTGAGTTCTTCCGAAACTCAGCGCAAGGACAGTGGCGATATTACAAACTGACCCCTCAAATGACCCCCAAGAACATCAACTGGAAAAAGTGGCTCGGTGTTGATGAAGGGCTCGCCGAGTATGAAGATTTTGATCGCGCGATCTATCGTCAGTGGAGGCGTTTCTGGCCTTACGGTTCCGGAATGTTCACCGACCTTTTTGTCCACCGAACCACCACCATGCTGAAAGGAACCGGCCTTCGATTTCCCGGGCGCGTTGTCGGTGCTGGCGGGCTTTACCTTGAGTACGATGGTCGTGACGTACCCGATGTTGCAACCGTAGCAGCGGATTTCCCTGAAGGCGTTCAGGGGCTTGTTACAGCGACCATGGCTTGCCAAAACACCCCAATCCGGCAATTGATCCGCGGACACCATGGATCCTTTGTCCTAGGCACCGGAGAACAGTTCGAAGGTTTTGATTTTATCCCAGAACGTCCTCAGGTCACTCGCAACAGCAAACTAAAAGAAGAAAGAATTCCGACTGAAAAGGTGGAAGACACGACTCTGACGCATTTCAAAAACTGGATTGATGCCATGACAGCAGACGATCCGTCACTGTGCAACAACGACCCTGAACTTGGGGCGGCAGCAATCACGACGGTTATCCTCGGAGCCCGAAGTTATCGTGAGGGAAAAGTATTCCATTTTGATGACCAGTCGCTCACCATCCATGAAGGCAACTCGGAGTGGGCAAGCAAATGGGAAGAACGATCCAAGAGACGTGACAAACCGATGCACATCCGCGGTTGGCAAGCGGGTGACCTAGGCAGCACGCTTGAAGAACCTGAATACATGAAGCTTGCAGGTCCTTGGACCGATGGAAAAGAACCCACCAACTGATCATTCACCGACGCATGTGAACAGGATCTATTCTTGGTCCTGTTCACCACTATCCTTGATCCTGTTCGCCGGGAAGTAGAGGACGAAGCGTCAGCAGGCAATCACGCCAGTGCTCCGGCATCTCGACAAATTCAACATCTTCTTTGAGACGTTTATATTTGCCGCCGAATTTGAGCATAACTTTCTCGCCACGGTGCATTGCGACAAGGAGATAGGTGAAATCAATCCCACGAAAGGTCTCTCTCTCGTAAAACTGAAAAAACGAAGCGGGCATCCCACTGGCTCCCACCTTTTGCGCCAGCAACTCTGTTCCCAAAGCATGATCGAGCCCTTTGATCTCTGGTTCAACGGCGTCATCATAAACAGAGGGTGGACTGGTGAACCGGTCCCACTCCTTCCGCCGGAGCAGGGCAAAAATAAAATGGCACCCATCTTCCCCTGAATACCGCACCACGACCGTACCATCATCCTCCGTTTGCTCGGAGACAACTTGGTATCCGATCGGCAAATCGAAGGCGTATCCGCGATGCCGAACCGATTGTTTGGTCGGCGGCTCAACCGTTTCCTCTTGAATGACCTCAGCGGCAATTTCTCTCTGCTCTTCGAGACGATCAGAAAATGCGTCGTACCCGAGCGTCATCATAAGCACAGCTGAGAAGGCACCCAACACCGCTAAACCGATGATGATGATGGTTGCGTTGGTCGCCAATGGTTTTGGCGGCTCCCGATGAGCATAAGGATCGTACTTCATCTCAGATCCTCTCTTATCCTCGAAGAACTCAATGGTTGCATGCCGACATCTAACCACTTTTTCAAGCGGCACTGCGGCCGGAGCTAGACTCAGAAAAACTAGCACAGAGAGTCAATCGACGCAGCAGGAAAACCAGCAGACCCCAAATAACGTTCACAAATAACGTTCCCAGTTAAGATTCCCAGTTAAGATTCCCAGTTAGATTCTCAGTTAAGATTCGCTCTCACTGTCCTTTGCGCCTCTCGCGCGGACCAAGGCACTGCGACTGCTGCTCCCGCGGCACGTCATCGACTCGTACAATATTGTGTATCTTCTAGAAACGAGCCTGCACTGCCTTCTCACAATCTGACTTATTGCAATCCATTCCATAGCCGAAAAGATCTTAAACCGTTTTCCATGACAATGAATCCCCTTCTAACGAATCGTCTGATACTCGGCACTTGCCTTCTGCTTCTTAGTAGCTTGAGTGTCAAGTCGAGTGATCTAACCCCTGTAAAACGATCACCTGTAAAACGATCATCGGATACTTCCTCCGCTATCGGTCAGCGTCCCAACATTGTTTTCATCCTCGCTGATGACATGGGGTGGAACCAACCAGGATTCAATGGGGGCAAATCCGAGTTGACCCCAAACATGAATCGGCTTGCTCAAGAGGGCATGAGACTATCTGAATTTTACACACACAGTGTGTGCGCACCGACTCGCGCAGCTTTCCTAACGGGAAGGTACGCTTTTCGCACCTGGAGCGACTGGAGATCCGAAGATTTTGGCAAGCCCAGCTACCTCGCAAAACTTGGACTCGAGCTCGCCCACAATGAGCGAGGTGAACCGACTCGCAGGATCCATGCACTCGACACCAGCGAACGAACGATTGCTGAGGCACTTAAGGAAGCTGGCTACTACACTGCCATTCTTGGCAAATGGCATTTGGGGGAGTGGCTTCCTGAGCATCTTCCGATGGGCCAAGGATTCGATTATCAGTACGGCCACTACGCTTGGGGTATCGACTATTACAACAAAACCATTGTTCACAACGCACCGGCGAGATTTGCGGTGTATGACTGGCACCGAAACCAAAAACCGGTCAATGAAACCGGATACGCGACCGACCTGATCGCCGACGAAGCCGTGAAGGTGATTAAGGAGCAGTCTGGCAAAGACTCACCGTTCTTCCTCTACGTGGCGTTCAACGCGGTTCACGGGCCACTTAACCCACCACCGGGATTTAACGACGATGCGACAGACACCCTCGCCATCCGCGATGCGATGCTGGCCAACCTGGATCAAGCGATTGGAAGCATCGATGAAGCAATTCATGCGAACGGCTTAACAAATGAGACGCTCTTCGTCTTCACCAATGACAACGGACCCGTACTCGAAGAAATGAGCAAACCATATCGCGGAACAAAGAATACAACCTTTGAAGGTGGCGTGCGGCAACCCGCAATTCTGCGTTGGCCAGGACACACGGAACCGCGATCAATTAAATCAGGCCTCATGTTCATCTCAGACTTCTTTCCAACATTCATCACGCTTGCTGGCGGCAAGCATCAACAAGAAAGACAAATTGATGGAATCGATATGACCAACATGCTCTTCCACAATGGAGAGAGTAAACGACAGGAGATTGTGTTTGACGTTACGGGAAGTGTTCGCTTACCCAC
>JAKMEW010000518.1 GCA_022425745.1 Rubripirellula sp. | reverse complement strand
ATCTTGCAACCCGACGATTCGATGGAGTTTGTGGAAAGCTTGTGCTGTCCGTTGGAGCAGACAAAACGACTGTCGAAACCAGCGAGGCACTCAAGATCGTACGTGATCGGCAGGTTGGATGCGGTCCACTAGGTGGCATCTCATCCTGCATGAATCACGCTTTGGCTCATGGCTTTGAAGCTTGTTTCTTCACGCCAATTGACATGCCCTTCTTAACTCGAAAGCATCTCTTGCATCTAAGAGATGAATGGACCAAGTCACCAGGGCGAATTGCCTGCGCTTTCAACGAGTCACGAAGCTCAATTGAGCCCCTCTTTTCTATTATCCCAACCTCATTCCACCAAGCAATTGAGCAGAGCATTTACTCTTCACGACTTTCAGTGGAAGGCTGGATCACAGAACATCGACCTCTATCCGTTCCGATCGATGCAAGTGCATTAAGAAATATTAATCGACCTAAAGACTACGTTGGAATACGACCAACAAATGCCCAGTAGTCTCTCGTATTAATTTGTGCTCTCGCGACGCATCACCGTCTCAACCAACATCTCGCCTTCGGAAAACAAAAAATAATTTGGCACCCAACTAACATCGTTCATGTCTAAGCGAACTCGTACGGTCACATTCGCGCCAGGTTCGGTCGCTTCCAAGGCAGCTGGGATGGTCTCTATCACTGCACTCTGCAGATCAAATGTTGTTAGTTCCTGATTGATCTGATTGATGACGTCTTGCGTTGTCGCATTAGGCCGCACTGCGACTCTGGCTCCTTCTCGGGTTGCGTGCATTACGGTCTGCTTGACCATCGAAACCCTGCCGATTTCAATCAGGCCAAAAGTAAAAAGAATCATCACCGGAGCGATCGAAGCGAACTCCACAACTGCGGCGCCAAGCTTTACAGTGGGCAGGCGACGGGAGGAGAATCGATGACACCTTTTCTTAGAACCAATGCGCATTATTTACTCCACGAGAATGACTGGCGTAAACACATGCGTTGAAATGCTGCTACCAGTGTGATCCACTCGGGCATTTCTTGCTAAGACCTTCTGTGGCTGGACGATCACACGCTTTGTCTCTTTTTTTCCGGTTAACTTTACGTCAAGTATCCGCACTCCTTCCCATCTAACGATGGTGAAACTGGCGTTATTACCATTACCGAAGACGTGAGAGTAAATTGGTATGATTCGTACCTGTCCGACCAAAGTTGCGAGCTCATCTTTAATACCCGCACTAATTCCTGTATCTCCGTTTAGAATCAATTCGCCTGCACTATCGAACTCAAGCGGTTTACCTAAATCCAAAAGATCCTGTCTTGAGACACCATGTAGCACCTGTCGAGAAAGGTCGTTGGTGCTATTGTCTTCTCCTCCGATATCGACTGTACCTCGATTGCCCGGCGAACCAGTCCCTTGCGGGTATAAGTTCGCCTCGAAATGGCCGTCGGCACCTGCCACTACCTCTCCATTAAGGTACTGGTAGTGATCTGTCGTTGCCCCCTCAACAGCAGAAAGCCAGGTTTCCAGATCAAGAGCAATGGGTAAAAGATTTAATGAGTCGTCTGAACCCGGTAGATAAAATCCATTAATGGACTGAAACATTGCAGCAGTAGCTGAGACCTGCAAGGACTGCGTACTGCGTCCGGTCAACGCACCAAAAAAAAGTGGTAATTCGCCGTTAGCCAATGCATCGCGGCGCAAAGTGACTCTAACCGCGTTAGAACCAAGAAGCGAGCCCAACTGCAGTTCGCCGCCACTTTCGTAGCTTCCTACCTCCACATCCCCTTCAGATAAGGTTGCATAGCTCTCGCCCACTGAGTTTTGCTGTGCCACCGCATTACAAGCATCCAAAATAGATTGCGAGTCAGGCACACCCGTAATCCCTTCTTGATACTGCTGATATAGATCCCAACATCCAGCCATTGCTGCCGCGTCGGCCGATCGCCGCAGTTCTGCTTGAACGACCCGTATGTAACCTAAGTCCATACTAACGGCCGTCAGTCCGATTACAGCGAGCGAAAGTAGAAGCCCGAGGACTAACGCGCTTCCCGTTCTTTGTCGATGTTTTGAGCCGCTTAACTTAAAGCGACTAGAATGATCGCGGACGGAGAGTGGTTTAATAAACGAATCAAAAACAGCCATTACTTAACCCTCCCTATTGTCTCGATGCCGTGCCAGATGGATCAATCACTTATCATTGCGACTCAGTCAAATCGATTGTGGATACACTTCCATCGACTCGAAAAAGACGCACGTGTTTGAGTTTGATTGATTGAACACGGTTCTTTCCAAAGCCGACGTCTACATTTTCAATGCTGTCGACGTAGTTATATTTAGCCAGATGGCTCGTTGCCGAACCGTCAATTTGAACCAAGTACTCCGGACCACCGAACTGACCCCACTCCTGACAAAGACCGTCCTTTACCGCGAACAACAATTTCCCATCAACAACCGCCATCACGTTGGTCCACGTCAACGAGTCGCTTGGCAAAGAAAGCGTGATTTGTTGGTCACTGCGTTCTTCGTCAACCATACTGTCGCTCTTCACAGCAGCAACGTGAAATCCACCAGCTGAAAAGACATTGTCAGCTGCATAATTCATTTGCAATTGAAAGTACGTGTCAGATTTCGCGCTATCGGGAGTTACAAAGAACGTCACCTGTGGCGAATAGATACTTGGATCAGGTTGATACGTGCGTAACTCCCAGTCTTCCTCCACCTTCCAGATATCCGCTTCCTCTGCACTGGCAGGTGACACACCCCCAAGGAGACCCATCAGTAACATTGACGGAAGAAAGGTCATGAAATCTGATCTTCGTGATAAATCATTCGCCATATCAATCACTCCAATTCGTCGTGATCCAAGACCTCATAGACAAAAACACAACATCCACACATTTAATGCACTGACGCTATATGTGGGTTTTTTGACCATTTCAAACCTAGGTTAGCTTTTTGGTTAAGGCAAATATTTAGGCAAGAAATTTGACCTTAAATATTTAGAGTGTTGTACGGGTCGATCGCTCATCGCTGCACCCTACCGGCCCGTGCATGATTTGCGACAATACCAGACACCCCAACTGAAGATCGCTTAGGAGCTGATATCCTGATCATGAAATATCGTTGTCCAGATGCTGCCATCAACGCTCTATCCCAACATCTAAATACAGTGAATGTATTGGAGAGCTTCGACCTAAATCAGAATAGTTTCGGTAAAGTGCTCGGTGAGTCAATTATTGCGGATCGCGATAGCCCCGCCGCTGACATGTCTGCCATGGATGGCTATGCGATTAATCAATCCGATATACAAACAGAGAGTCCGATTCCGATATCAGGAGAAAGTAAGGCCGGAAATTCTCCCCCCTCGCTCAGGAAAGGTTCGGCGGTAAGGATTTTTACAGGTGCGATCGTCCCCCCTCAGGCTAATCTTGTTATCAAGCGTGAGGATACCGAGGAAACCGATTCAGCGATTCGAATCAAAGGCGAAGTTGCTTCATATCCAATTGGTTCAAATATCCGATTTGCGGGCGAGAATGCGATCAAGGGTGCGGTTGTTCTTAAAAAAGGAGAGTTGATTACTGGAGCTAATGCGGCAACGATCGCTAACTTTGGCTACCGTACGGTCAGAACCAATAAGCGATTGCGTATTGCCATCCTAACGACAGGTGATGAAGTAGGTCCTTTCGATCAAAGGGAACCAAAACCTTGGCAAATCCGAAACAGCAATCTCAACTCCCTCAGCGTCCTTCTCAACGCTTTCCCATGGATTGAAATCGCTAAAGAAATGCATTGCGTTGATCGCCCCGAAGCGATCTCTGAAGCAATGAACGAATCGCTCCAGACTGCTGATGCTTTAATCATGACCGGTGGCGTTTCCATGGGGGATTATGATTACGTACCCGAGAGAATCAAAGCCATGGGAGCCAACGTCATTTTCCACGGGCTCCCTATTCGACCAGGAAAACCAATTCTCGGAGCCGCATCGGAAACGGGGGAATTGATTCTTGGGCTTCCCGGAAATCCGGTTAGTGCATTGGTGGGCTGCCACCGTATTGGCATACCACTGCTGAAGTACATGGCTGGTTTTTCAAGATGGGAACAGAAACCACCCGCTGCTTTTTTGGCGGAGACTGACGAAAAAACGCTATCCATGTATTGGTACCGTTTGGTAACGGAATCGATCGATGGGATAATTCAACTCTGTCCAACCAAGGGATCCGGTGACCTTGTATCACTCGGACAAAGTTCTGGCTTTATCGAAATTCCTCCCGACCAATCCGCGGCGGGAGCACGGACTTACTATAAATGGTGCTGAACACACAAATAGAGTTAACACCACATTCGTCACCCAATGTCGAAATCACTACCTTCATGCTGACACTAACATCCATGAAATCCTGCAAGACAATCTTCAAGTGTCTGCTCTTATTCACCTTGTGGTTCAATCACTCATACCTTGCTGCTCAAAGCAAGAACAAAGATAAACAGCTCATTATCTTTGATACTGACATCGGAAATGATGTGGATGACGTTCTTGCCTTGGGCATGATTCACGCCTTGCAAGCTCGCGAGGAATGCCAGTTACTGGCTGTAACGATTACCAAGGATCACCCAAAAGCTGCTGCGTTCACTGATGCCGTCAACACATTCTATGGTTATGGAGAAATCCCTATTGGTGTCTGCAATAGCGGCGTCACGCCAGAAGCGGGAAAGTTCAATATCCTCGTTGACCAAGTGGAAGCGGGACAACCTCTCTACCCACATGAAGTAAAACCTCGCGACGCGGTCACAGTACTCAGGGAAGCTTTAGCAAATGCCGAAGACCATTCTGTTGCAATTGCCCAGGTAGGTTTTTCAACAAATCTTGCTAACCTGATTAAATCACCCCCTGATCAAATAAGCGATTTAAATGGACGTGAACTCGTTGAGAAAAAAGTTTCACTTCTGTCCATCATGGCGGGAGCATTTCAGAAAATCCCGGACGCCGACGGTAATCTTCGCGATCACCGTGAATACAACGTTGTAAAGGATTTAAAACCTGCCATTTTTCTTGCTGACAACTGGCCAACAAGCATTGCATGGAGTGGGTTTGAGATCGGTCTTGCGCTTCGGTATCCACATCAAAGCATCGAACAAGATTTTGACTACAACCAACATCACCCTCTAAAAGATGCATATTACGCGTACAATCCTCCGCCGCATGATCGACCGACTTGGGATTTAACGAGCGTGCTCTACGCGATTCGACCCGAAAGAAACTACTTCGATCTTTCTCCCAGCGGGAAGGTTTCTATTGATCAAAATGGCGTAAGTCATTTTGATGCCCATCCCGAAGGTAAGCATCGGTACCTAAAATTAAATGACATTCAAAAAGTTCGAACCATCGAGACCATAGTTGGGCTCGCCAGCCAACCGCCCCTAGCCACTCATTAAAGCATCAAACGCACAAAGATGAACAAACCTAGGATTGTCGTAATTGGATCGCTCAATATGGATATCGTATTTCAATGCGATCGGTTAGCGTTGCCAGGCCAAACCGTGCTCGCGAAATGCACGACACAAGTTTGCGGAGGCAAGGGAGCAAATCAAGCGGTTGCAGCGGCCAAAGCTGGTGGTAATGTAAGCATGGTTGGTCGCGTTGGTGATGACGCATTTGGAACACAGCTGGTCAGCAACCTGTGCTTGCACAACATCAATACCGATCACGTCACGCGAACCACCGATAAGTCAAGCGGAACAGCGGCGGTAATGGTCGATGAAAATGGGCAAAACTCAATTGTGGTATCAGCGGGAGCTAATGGACAATTGACACCAAATGACCTCAATGAGGCTCGCTATTTGATCGACGAGGCTGACCTGCTGCTGCTGCAACTCGAGATTCCTCTAGCGACTGTGGAACATGCAATTAAGCTTGCTCACCAGTCCAAGACACCAATCATGCTTGACCCTGCTCCGGTCACAACAGAAGCTCTAAACTACAACCTGTTCAATGTTGATTTGATCTGCCCGAATCAAAGTGAAGCCGAGACCCTTACCGGAATGCCGAGTGACACAAAAGAGACAGCAGCGATCGCAGCCGGCGAACTGATTCGTCTGGGTGCAAAAACCTGTTTGGTCACCATGTCTGACCAAGGCACGATCCTTCACGATGGTACGATGAGCAGATTTATAGAGAGCTACCAAGTCCAAGCAATTGACAGCACTGCCGCCGGCGATGCGTTTGCTGGCGCATTCGCGGTTAATTATGTAGAAACCAAATGCCTCAACCGAGCAACTCGCTTCGCCTCGGCAGCGGGAGCTCTTTGCGCTACCAAGCGAGGCGCACAACCAAGCATGCATAGTCGTAATGAAATATTAGCCATA
>JAKMEW010000478.1 GCA_022425745.1 Rubripirellula sp. | reverse complement strand
GTAGTAAAGTGGCCTGATGCTCCTGAGCGAACGCTTCAAGGTAATCCCTCACTTCTGGCGGGGAACCGCTGTCGACAATGACTAGGTCAAAGCTTTCTTTTGTCCGACGCAGCAACGTCTCTATTGCGTTCTCGGTGGTGGAGAATTGCTCACGCAGGACAAGACCAACAGTCACTCGATTTGACATTGAAGTCGATCCACTAATAAAAAAACATCAAGGCAAATAGGAACTATGTACGCGCTCCGAGAACGCGCTCCTAGTACGCGCTCCGAGAACGCGGAGCCCGCCTGTAACGGTAGTAGCAATGTCGTCTGTACGGCGTCAAGTGTTGCACAGGGCCCTTGCGGCTCTGCGCAATAACTGGACGGATTGACAGAACTGCCGTTGCTAGCAAGTCTGCTTCGCTGACGGAGAAAGATGGTTATTGGTTTGCTTCAGGTCGTCGGTTCAGGTCGCTGCATATTGACTCCGCATAAAAGATTTTCGTATTGCACTCCTATCGCGCCGAGACAATCCACAACGCTATCCATTGATTGCCAGTTGGCGTGGCTTTGGACATGAAGGTCGAGCAGATGAAATCGCAGCCCTTGGTATCGATTATTGTGACATCTTACAACCGGCGCCTGCATCTCGAGAGGTGCCTACTTTCTTTGTCACGACAGCGTGGTTTGCCGGCCGAAGCATATGAGGTTGTGGTTGCCGATGATGGTTCATCAGACGGTTCCACCGAGATGGTGCGAGGTCTTTCAATGGATCTTCCTTATAGACTACGAGTCGTAACGCAGCCTCACGATGGCTACCGAAAGGCACGGATTATGAATCGTGCCATAGTAATGGCTGAGGGTGAGTATCTGCTTTTGACCGACTCAGATTGCATCTTCAAGGCGGACTATGTCCAGACGCAGTTGGCAGATCGCCAGCTAGGCACTGCTTGGGCTGGTGACTGCGTTCGGATCTCCAAGAGTGACTCAGAGAGGATCTCCAGTGGTTCGATCATCTCGGGCCATTTTATGAGTCTGATCCCGGCAGGGTTACCCAGAGAACAGAGAAAAAAACACCTAAAAAATCTCGTTTATCAAATCGTCAAACACCCTCTAAAACCCAAGCTAATTGGCTGGAATGTGGCGGTCTGGGCCAAGGACATCTTGGCGATCAATGGCTTTGATGAGAACTTTGTTGGGTGGGGCTGCGAAGATGATGACATCACCATGCGACTGCGAAAAAGCGGAGTGCAGATTAAATCCAACGCATCACGTAATTACGGTTATCACCTTTGGCACGAAGTAGATCCCACGGCACCTTTAAGTTGGAGCGAGGGGGCGAATGTTTCCTATTTACTGCGACCGATGGTTTTTCCTCGCTGTTTGAATGGTATCGAGAAACGGGCAATCGAAGATCTTTCCATTAGATTTTCCGCCGATCCCGCTAAACTTAGTACTGGCGAGTTGAGTGCCGTTGAGGAGATTGCGCGGCGGATGGGGGAATCAGCCGGTGATCAAGGTACCGGTGATTTACGTGACGCGGAATTGGAAGTGCGATTTGGCGATAGCAAGGTTTCGCCAAATTGGGCTTCTGCAAATCGCATTCAGGTTTTGCTCAACGGGCAAATCGTACGACCAAGTCGTCTACGGCCGCACTTGGTCATTGACACCGCTCATTGTCCGGCTCTGGGCGAGCCTGGCAAATTGCGTATTTTCGACCCAGAGTCAGGTGATGATAGCACTGACTACCAAAGTGAGACGGAAATCACACCGCCGAGCCCGTGGCAACTTGCCGATTGGCTCTTCGTTGAAATTGAGAATGCGATTAGAGGTGGCATTCTTACTAATAGTGAATTAATTCAACCAGAAACAGAAGCTGTTTCCCTGCGGATGCAGGATTCATCTGCAGGTCGTCGCAAGGCAGCGTAGTAGTTTGAAAACATTGAGTGCACGGCCGTGCTCGCATCGCACGATACTAGTGAGTCTCGAGGAGATGCCGGCTCCGAGTGGATTCAGATATAGAACACGGAGGTCGCTCCGCCTAAGTGTGCTGGCGCGTATCAACAGGAAACACGCTGATGCAGATCTTCTTTCAAAAATATCGACTCGCTCGCACCCCGGCCAATCGCTACCGGCAGATTCTCCAGCGTGTTGATGACCTGACGCCGCCCACGCAGGATGAAATTGAAACCTACTTCGCGCAGTTACGATTCATCGCATCGATGCTACCTCGGGAGCGGTGCAGGTTTCAGCTCGAAGGTGGAATGTCGCTGGCGCTGCACTGCGGCGGTTTCACTCGGCGGCACGGCGATGTGGATATCTCGATCCTTGAGGATGCTTTACCGACCGTCGCAGAATTACTCGAAGAGAGCGGCTATGGTTTGTTCTCTCGCAACGCCTTCCACGCGTTCGAATACGCGCCTTGGGATGTCCTTGAACCACTCACCGCAAAGCAGATACTCGGCCGCAGGCGAGTGAAACGACTGACGGCGGTGAAGCTTGACAGGCAAGCCGCCGTGGATCGCAACGATTCCCTGCTACCACGCTTTGATCTGCATATTCACCGGGATGATGGGCAAGTGGTGTGGCTCGAGCGGGGTTCGGTTGCCTTTCCACGCGATCTGTTCTTCAGCAGCCAAGTGTTTAATGTGGATGAACGGTGCCAAATCAACTTGGCGAGCCTTGCGCTGACGTTTTATTACAAAGTAAAAGGTAAGCGACTCCGACACCGCCGTGATCTAGATTTAATCGAGAAGCATGAGCAGTTCACCGTGGAATCACGCGAGCGAACCCTTCAAGTGCTTGGTTGTTAAACAGGGTGTTTGACTGATTGTAATGTTATCTATCCAAAACGACGTACCGATTTCATCTGCAGCGTCCACGTTTGAAGCATAGGTCGCATCATAATCGTAGTTCTGAATCAGGCCTGTTTGATCGTTTAGCCCTGCTCGGAAAACACTCACGCAGGCAATGTCTTGGGAACCATCGTTAGCGACTTGCAGTTCGAACGTCCAAGGTTTCCCGTGTAGAGATCCTGAGTCGCCTTCGGCGATTCCGACTGGTGATGTGGCCGATGGGATCTTTATGCCGTTGGCGTCATGTGCGTAGACGTTAAATTTTTCAACGCCACATCCTGGTCAATGTCCCAGATCTGACCGGTCACTCGAGCAAGAAAGTCCGCCGAAGCTCCTTTTTGCAAGGTCATCACGTTGGCAGAGCTTCATCTGAAAATTCCGGCGACCCAGTTGCCCGCCTGCGACTGGTATCTTGAGGCGAATTCCAGATAACCATCACCGGCTTCATGTAGGTCTGGACCTTCGGAGGATCGCAACACCCAATGGTTGTGCGGTTCCGTGGTATTAACGCCAAGCGGAAATTTGTTTTGAAGATGTGTTAGGTTATCGCCGCCTGTTGTTGCGAAAGAAGTCCAAATGCGAGCCGTTACATACCCGCTGGAGGTGTAGCCTGCGTTTTCGATCTGACCGTCTGCGGGCGCGGTGCCATCTGCCATATTCGATTCAAAATCGACGGTATAAGACCATTCGGCTCGCACCGATTGGGGACCGAGCAGCAGAAAACTGCTGACCGCACCGGACATCAACGCCTTATCGATCGGTATTTAAGCCAGAACGGAGGGGATCGCGGTTACCCGAAGGGAGTGGTGGCCCAAATTAACCGATCCAGCATGTCGCAGACCATCGACCGAATCTACGCAAATCGCACCTCGACATGGAGCGAGAGCAGTTTGGGATCGTAAAAGGGGTCAGACCCCTTTCTGCTGGGTCCAGCCAATGGGCAAGATTGCAGCAGTGGGATGCCTGCTTAAGGAGCCGTACCGATCGAGCCTGCTCTGTCGCCTTGTCGACATTGCGGAAATGGTAAGGCGTGGTCGTGCGCGGAAAAAGTGTCCGGCCGAGCACCGGACTGTTCCTTCGCGACTTAAATCGCGGTGGTTGCTACGTTCAGAGCTTAGTTCGAGTCGTTTTCTTCCGATTCGATCAACAGCGAAATCAACCAAGCAACCAGCAACTTGGCGCCGATTGCCACGAGGGCAAACATTCCAACAACGGGAATGACGATGAACTCCCAACCGTTTAAATCATCCGACAGCACGTATCCGATCCAATACTCAGGCGAACTCCAGCACAGGGGCTCGGCGATCACGACCGAACTGAATAAGTACTCCAAAAGACCCGTATTCGTTTCCTGCAAGGACTCAACGTTGACCCAACAGAAATTGCCCAACCCAATCAGTGCCGAGACGAAAACGTAGGACAAGAAAATTGCTGTAGGTCGATTGAGCTGAGGCATTGATCGGCACCTTGGTTTCATATTTCGTGGAATTCAACCTGTGTGCATGGTATCGCAGGGGGGACTGTGGGAGATTCTCTGAATCACCGCGGGGTAGGTGTGTAGGGCCCAAACGTCGGAAAAGGTTTTGCGCTAATTTGGACGTAATCAAATTTTTTCCGCTGGTCGGTGCCGATTTGAAAGGTCGGACATCTCGATCACCAGAATCCGCTCTACAGCCGTCCTGTAACCATTGCTACAAGAAGGCGTGGAAGTTTTAAGCCAGACCTCGCGTCGCCTAGGCTTAGATCGCGGCACGAATTCAATACGGAAGATTTTATGGGCAACAACCGCGTCAAACTCCATCCACGCGATGAGATCATGCAGACGATGGATCGCATCTACCGCTACCGAATGACGACCACATCGGGTGGAAATCTTTCGATTCGTGACCGCGAGGGAAAGATCTGGATCTCACCAGCACGCGTCGATAAAGGCAACCTCACCCGAGGCGATATCGTTTGCGTTCATTCGGATGGATCGGTTGACGGGCTACATCCACCCTCGAGTGAGTTTCCGTTTCATCAAGCGATTTACGGGGCACGGCCGGATGTTTGTGCCATTGTCCATGCACATCCGGTCGCTTTGGTCGCGTTTAGCATTTGTCGACAAACACCGGATACGAAGCTTTTTCATCAAGCACACACCGTTTGCAGTAAGGTCGGATTCGCACCCTATGCGTGTCCGGGTAGTCAAGCACTCGGGAAGAGCATCGCGGAGACGTTTGCGGATGGTAACGACAGTGTGATTCTTGAAAACCACGGTGTTGTGGTCGGAGGAAATCATCTAGCTGACGCGTTTCAGCGATTCGAGGCTTTTGAATTTGCTGGAAAAACTCTTATCAAAGCGAACCACCTTGGCGACGTCCGGTTTCTCGATGATTCGCAGCTAAGTGAGGCCGCTAACCGTGGCGTTGAGTTCGAGTCGTTTGAGTTCACGGCGGCCACAACACACGAGCTTGAACTGAGAAAGCAACTGTGTGATTTTGTTCGTCGCGGATGTCGGCAGCGTTTGTTAATCAGCACCGAAGGCAGCTTCTCGGCGAGAGTCGATAGCGAATCATTCTTAATCACACCAACGCAGCGGGATCGAGGGCAGTTACAGCCGGAGCACATGGTGCTTGTGTGCGGTGACCGGCGAGAAGCTGGAAAACTAGCCAGCCGCGCTGCGCGTGCTCATCAGGCGATTTATGCGAAGCACCCACACGTCCAGGCGATCGTGTTTGCACATCCCGTTAACGCCACGGCTTTCAGTGTGACGGACACGGAGTTGGATGTCCGGACGATACCCGAGAGTTATGTGTTCCTGCGAGATGTGAAGCGAGTGCCGTATGGAGTGCAGTATCACGGGGACGGCAGCATCGCTGACTACGTTTCGGCCTCGAATCCGGCGGCGGTGTTGCAGAATGATGGTGTTTTGGTCACCGGATCAACGGTGCTAGACGCCTTCGATCGCCTAGAAGTTTTGGAGTCAACTGCGGAAGCAGTCATTAACGCTAAATCGATCGGCACCGTTTCTTCCATGTCTGACGGTGTCATCGATGAACTTCGCAGCGAGTTCAACTTGAAGTGAGCGTGTTCAGTTTTGGATTTGGAGGCCGTAGTCGCGTAAAAGGGGTCAGGACCCTTTTGCGGCAAAAAGAGTCCTGACCCCTTTTGCGACCCGATGACAGCAGACGCAGCGTTTCTGCTCGGTGCTACGCTCGAAGATTGAACGACCGCACGAAGTGACTCGCGGAACAACTCGCAAGGGAACGCTATCACCGGCGGTCTGTTAGTGAGTCAGGTCAGTGCCGCTTTCTGCTTTTCCATGTGCCACCGTATTGGTAGTGAGGATTTTCTGGTTTGACGACTTCAAGGCAACCTGAACAGACGAAGATCCACGGCCCATCTTTGTCCGTTCGAACACGATATAGAAC
>JAKMEW010000471.1 GCA_022425745.1 Rubripirellula sp. | reverse complement strand
TCACAGGGAAGTTCTGAGCCTGATATTGCTGATTTTTAGCCGTGACACGGGATAGAGTTGGATCAAAGATGACACCGCCGCAACCCATGCACGCGAGTACTGGCAATGATTCCCGATTGGCTGCGGTGATTGACATCGGCGCGACCAGTATTCGTCTGGCGATTGCTGAAATTCACGAGGGAGGGACCGTTCGAACCTTGGATACTTTGGTTCAATCGATCGAGCTAGGAAGGGAGGTTTTTGAGAGCAGGAAGATTTCCCGAAAGAGTATCGAGCGAGTTGTCGAAGTTTTGAAACGTTATCAACTCGTTATCCAAGAGTATGGTTTTGGCGATCAGGATCCGATCCGAGTGGTCGCGACAACTGCTGTTCGAGAGGCGGTTAACCGTCTCGCATTTGCCGACCGCCTCTTTGTCGCAACCGGATTGAAAGTGGAGTCGCTCGACGAACAGGAAGTCAACCGGATCACCTATGTGGGTGTGTATCCGCACCTTCAGGATTCAAGAGATTTGGTGGATGGGAAATCCCTGGTGGTGGAAGTTGGTGGTGGTAATACCGAGTTGTTGGTGGTGCGCAGTGGAAATGTGCTTTCAAGTCAATCCTTCAGGCTTGGTTCAATTCGATTGCTACAGACCTTGCAGCGGGTTAGTTCAAATGTAAGTCGCCGCCGTTCCTTGATGGAAAGTCACATTAGGCGTTACCTCGATCAAATCAAGGGAGCCATTAATGACGATCAGCAGATGCACATCGTTGCGTTGGGTGGCGACATCCGGTTCGCGATGGGGCATCTTTGCAATGAATGGGATGGACGGTCTTTAGGAAAGTTACCGGTCTCGTCGCTCGGTGAACTTACTGATGAAGTGCTTCGATACAGTGATGATGAAATTGTGAAGCAGTATTCGGTCAGTTATGTGGAAGCTTCTACTCTCGGCCCCGCGTTGCTGGTATATAACCTGCTGGCTGAGTATTTCCAAGTTGATGACCTGTATGTCTGCGATACCAATCTTCGCGACGGTTTGCTCCACGACATGGCTGTTGGAGGGACCTGGAGCGAAGCATTCCGTCATCAGATTATTCGTTCCGCATTGAATCTCGGTCGGAAGTTTGGATTCGATGAAAATCATGCACGGAATGTGGCGGAAATGTCGCGATCTATTTTGATGCAATTGTCGGATGATCACGATTTAAATGCGCGGCATGAAGTGGTCTTATTCGTTGCGGCGCTTTTGCATGAGATTGGGCTAGTGGTTAATCTTCGTAGCAATCACAAGCATGCATTTTATCTGATTCGCAATAGTGATCTGTTTGGACTCTCCAAGTATGAGTTGCTGCTGGTAGGCCTGGTGGCTAGGTATCATCGTCGCGCGGCACCGCAAGCTTCACATGATGCGTTCAGTAGCTTGGAGCAGAAAGATCGTGTGATTGTTGGTAAGCTTGCTGCGATCCTTAGGATCGCTATTGCGCTTGATGATACCCGTACAGGAAGGATTCGTGAGGTGAGTTGCTCGAAACGTGACGGGCAGTTCATCATCGCCGCACAGTCAATTGAAGATATTTCTTTGGAGCAGATTGCAATGCGGGAGCAGTCAAGTTTGTTTCGAGAGGTATTCGGTTTAGCGGTGGTATTACAGTCGTAGGTTTCAGTTGTTGGGTGGGGGCGAGAGTCATCCGTCCGTAAGAATTCATGTTGTGTCGATAGAGGTGATTCCTTGCTTCGATTTCTCTTTTTGATTGCGATGATGGCAGTTTTCAATGAACAGGGATTTTTGCTGTTCGGGCAGGACCCGTATCAGCAAAAACGAACCGAAATGGTAAGTCAATTCATTGAGACTGCCGGCGTGAAGAATCCAAGGGTGTTACAGGCAATCCGTGATACACCCCGCCATGAATTTGTGCCGCGTTCTGTTCGCTCTCGTGCTTATCTCGATATGGCGTTGCCGATTGGCGAGGCTCAGACAATCAGCAGTCCGTTTATTGTTGCAATGATGACCGAGGCACTTGATCCGAAACCAACGGATGTCGTCCTTGAGATTGGAACTGGAAGTGGGTATCAAGCGGCAGTCCTTAGCTCGCTGGTATCAAAGGTGTATACCATCGAGATCGTACCGGAGTTGGGGCAAGCGGCCGCTGAGGTGCTCGGACGCCTGCAGTATGACAATGTTTTTACTCGCGTTGGCGATGGTTTCATCGGATGGCCTGATGATGCTCCTTTCGACAAAATGATTGTGACGTGCAGCCCAGAAAATGTTCCAAAACCATTGGTGGAGCAACTACGAGAGGGCGGGCAAATGATCATTCCGGTTGGTGAGCGGTATCAACAGACGCTTTATCGAATGATCAAGAAAGATGGCGAGCTGATTCGGCAGCCACTTCGTCCAACCCTTTTCGTTCCCATGACGGGAGAGGCAGAAGATAATCGGCAAGTCCATCCCGACCCACAGTATCCCGCAGTTGTTAATGGAGACTTCGAGGAGGGTGGTGATGCTTCATTAGGAAGGAATGGGCTCGTTTCGGGTTGGTATTACGGACGTCAGGTTCGGAGGTTAAGAGAGTCCAATCCAGAAAAAAGCTCGGCTTCCAGTCGTTCTTTTGTGCGTTTTGAGAACGAGACACCAGGTTTAGATTCTCATCTTTTGCAAGGCATCCCTATCGATGGTCAGGTGGTTTCACTTGTTCGTCTGGGAGCATTGGTTCGCACCGAATCGGTTCGCCGTGGCATCTCCAAGGAAGATTTGCCGATGTTGGCACTGACCCTCTATGACGCGGATCGCAAGGAGCTTGGTACGATCTGGTTGGGACCTTTTCGTGGAACAATGGACTGGAAACGGTCCTCTCGCTTAGTGCCGATCCCTCCCGCAACACGCGAAGGGATTCTTCGCATCGGTCTTTTTGGAGCAACTGGGATCGCTGATTTTGATGAGATATCGATCAAGCGGCTTGACTAGCACCCCTTTTACTGTGCGTGCGCCCGCTGATCGCGAGCGGCTCGCTGTAATCGTTAAAAATCGCAAAATTCGCAGAATCGTTATTGTTGGTATTACCGTCCTAATTATGCTTGTCTAAATCTGTTCTCTGGTTCCGCGAGAGTGGTGGAAGTACGGCAACGAGAGCATGACCTTGGCTGCAGACGGTTTTGCTGCGTCAATTCTTTGGCGATTCCTGGGGGGGATTCTTGCGATGAAATTGCATCGTCTTGCGTGGGCAGCGATTGCTGTCCTCTTTTTTGTCCACAATGCTTCTGCTAACGAATTCGTTTCGGGTGGTTCTTCTGGTGGTTGGCTTGTTCACCACGACAGTTTCGGTTCAGCAGGGCATTTGCGAGTTCGTTATTACGGCGGAACGTGGGGTAACTCCTCAGGCGGATCGACTCGAGCGTGGGGGTCCTCTGGTGGAAACTTATTGCGATCCACCTCGTATGAATTTGGTTCTTCTGGGGGACAGGTCAATTATTATCCTGGGCCGATTAGACGTTTCTTTCATCGGATGCACGAGTCTCCGTTCCAGACGCATGGAAGTAGTGGTGGGGGCAGCCACGGCTCCTCCGGTGGTAGCAGTGGCGGCACTGTGCAACCGCGTGCATCCATCGGGGATGAGACTGCCTCGATATCGGAATCTGGTTTTACCACGCCGACCGTTGGGCTGGAGTCCGGCTCATATGAGGTAACACTGGAGGCAGAGGCACCGGTTGAAGCCAAAGAAGAAAAAGCGGCCGATGATTCAAACCCTGTAGACGTTCCAGTGTTGGAGCCTTCAGAGGCATCACTGACTGTGTCCGTCCCAAAAAATGCAAAGGTTGTCGTCAATGGGCACCTGACCAAAAGTAAAGGTGAGGTTCGTCACTTCCGATCGGTTGACCTTGATGCGGGTGAAGTTTACACGTACCGGGTGCAGATTTCGTATTCTCTAGATGGAGAAGAGCGAAATGATGAAGCAGTGATTCGTCTCAAAGCAGGAACTCAACATCAACTCGATTTTCGAACCAACCTAGTTTCAGAGAAGTCTTCTGAAGACGATCAGGAATCAGAGGAAGTTGATTACTCCAACACGATCGTTCGTGTGCATGTTCCGCAAGGATCTGTTGTCTCATTGGGTGGTAATTCAACAAGCGGTACTGGGGCGTTACGTACGTTCAAGACGGAAAGCCTGAGAGTTGGTCAAGTATGGCAAGATTATGTTATTCGAGTCGAATCAGAGATTGACGGGGAATTCGTTACGCAAGAAAAGACGGTCAGCATTATTGGTGGAACAGAGTCTGATTACCACTTCGATTTCACTGCTAGGAAGTTAGCTGCACGCTGATTTGATATTCATTTTTAGACGAAAACCGTTGCTTTCAAGCAGCGGTTTTTTTTTGGTTTTACCCTTCTCGCCAATTGCCCCTGTTCTTTTGAACTTCTGAGGTTAACGTTAGATGAATCGTTGTGATGGATCTTAAACTGAAACGTTTAGCTATGGTCACCAAACAGTTCAAACGACAGCGTTCTGTGAAGCTAATCATCACGTCCTTCATCGTGGTTCATTTATTAGCAATTGTTTTACCGCCCTTGTCCTTTCAGGCTCGCGGTCGGTCAGGCGTATCGCCTTTCATTGGTCGTTTGGTGGCGCCGATTGAGGCATACTGCCAGTTTCTCTACCTGAATCGGGGTTACGCTTTCTTTGCCCCCGATCCGGGTCCGAGTCATTTAATACAAGTACGAGTTCAGGATGCTGAAGGGCATGATGAAGAGATGTTCTATCCTGATGTCAATCGACAATGGCCGCGGCTTCTCTACCATCGATATTTCATGCTTACCGAGTATTTGAATGAGGTTTACAGGCCTAGGATTGAATCGGCTAGTGAGTATTCCGAGGAGGAACTGTGGATTCTGCGTAACGAGAGAGAAAAGTACGATCTCATTCGTAATTCTTATTCGCTTCATCTCCAAAGCGTCCACGGCGGTAAACAGGTTTCGTTGCGCAGGATCGAGCACCTCTTGCCACGATACGACTTGTATCGGCAAGCACCGCGTCCTTTAAACGATTCCACGTCTTATCGAGTGTTGCTTGATTCAACACGAGTCGATGTAAATAAAAATGACGTAACGACTAGATTGAATCGTGACGAGCCATTGCCCGGCACCAGTGATTTCGAATTGACCGACGTGCAGGGTCGGTTACCAAGGAATGCTAAGTAGTGGAGAGATATGCGATGGATACAGGATCTCGGCTAGAAGCGTTTAAGTCTTGGCTCTCAATGGTGAGCCGAGTATGGGATGATTTTTGGTTTACTCCCGAGTCGCCATGGCTATTGGCTCGTTTGCGATTTGTTTTTGGGCTGTTTTTGCTTTATTCACACTTGGTGCTCGCGGGCGACCTTGAGGCGTTTGTCGGTGAAAAGGCGTGGATAAATCAAGAGGTTGGCAGGTCGCTTTCGAATCAAGAAGCATCCTTCGGTTTTTCTTCCGTCACCTATTTATGGGGTTTTCAGTCAACGTGGGCTATTTGGACACATCATCTATTAACCATCATCATCACGGCGAGTTGGTGTGTCGGGTTACTGACTCGATTCACCGGACCGTTAACTTTGTTTCTTCAGTTGATGTACCTGCATCGTTTGACCGGCGCGTTGTTCGGGTTTGATCAGATCATTACTTACGCCGTGATGTACTTGATGCTCGCACCGGTGGGCAGCAGTTTTAGCGTCGATCGATGGCTGAGGTGTCAGTGGTCCAAGCGGGGTGGCCAATCTCGCTTTATCAATTGGCTGTTGCCTTCTGCTGAACCGAGCCATTCAGTAAATATTTCAACCCGAATGTTTCAGATTCATCTTTGTGTAATTTATCTGTTTGGCGGATTGAGTAAGGCTCGAGGTATCACGTGGTGGGACGGAACTGCAATGTGGTATTCAATATCAAACTTCGAGTATCAGTCTCTCGATATGACATGGCTAGCCGATTACCCAATCGTAATTTCAGCACTGACCATGCTTACTCTGCTTTGGGAGCTGTCTTATGTCGCATTGATTTGGCCTCGGATGACACGACCGTTGGTATTAGCGGTGGCAGTCTTTGTGCACTTGGGTATCGCTTTATCCTTGGGGATGGCTACTTTCGGCCTCGCGATGATTGCCGCCAATGCTTGTTTTTTGCGTCCATCAGCGAAAAGTTACTTGTCTTAAGAATGGTAGATGCTCGTGATGCAAATAGGAACTTACACCACGAGCTCGGTTTAGAGTTGACTCTGGTTAGTTACAATCAGTCATCGAGTGAGACCAGCGATACACCGGTCATTTCTTCTGGAACGGCAAGGCCAAGCAGTGTGAGCACCGTTGGGGCGATGTCTGCTAGTCGCCCGTTCTCCTTTAGTTTCTTACCTTCGAGTCCCGGTTCCACCACGATCAACGGTACGTCGAAGGTAGTATGAGCGGTATGAGGGCCGCCGGTCGCGGGGTCTGTCATTTGCTCGCAGTTGCCGTGGTCAGCTGTTACCACTAGCGAACCTCCAGCTTCCAGGGTCGCCTCAACGATCTTTCCAACGCATTGATCTACCGTTTCCACCGCTTGTATTGCGGCCTCCAGAACTCCGGTGTGACCCACCATGTCACCGTTGGCAAAGTTGACGATGATCAAATCAGCCGCTTGCGACTCGATCACGCTGAGCACTTTACTCGCAACTTCGCTAGCGGACATTTCCGGTTTTTGATCGTAGGTCGAAACTTCCTTGGGTGATTGTGCCATCCCGCGATCTTCTTCGGGGAATGGATCATCTCTGTAGTCGTTAAAGAAAAAGGTGACGTGTGGGTATTTCTCGGTTTCAGCGCACCGAAACTGTTGCAGTCCCAAGGAGCTTATATATTGCCCAAGGATGTTTGGCATTTTTTCTGGCTTCTCAAAAATCACTTGGACAGGTAATCCCGTCTCGTATCCAGTCATGGTTGCAAAGTAGAGGTTCTCGATCTTGCCGCCACGATTGAAGCCTCCGCCGTCTATCGAATCCCATTGTTCGTCTTCGAATACAAATGCCTTGGTGATTTCTCTGGTTCGGTCTCCTCGGTAATTCATGAAAATGATTGCGTCACCATCTTTCACTGTGGCAAGGTTGCCTGCTTCGTCAGCTATGGATGTGGCGGTGATGAATTCGTCACCGCTTCGACTAGACTCAGAAGGATTGTCGTAATACGCTTGGATCGCTTCCGATGCAGTGTTGGCAACCAACGATGAACCTTTCGTCATCATGTCATAGGCTTGCTGCACACGACCCCAACGCAAGTCACGGTCCATGGCATAAAACCGACCGATCACACTGGCAATCCGGCCGACTTTTTCTTCGGCAAGCTTCTGCTGAAGACGCCCAATGAATCGGATTCCGGATGTCGGGGATGTGTCCCTGCCATCGGTGATTGCATGCACGACAAATTGGTCGCTGGATAATCCGTTACGTTTAACGAGATCGACAATTGCAAACCCGTGTTCTAGGTCGCTGTGAACACGGCCGTCCGACATGAGGCCGAGAAGGTGCAGCGTTCCTCCGGTGGTTTTTACGTGGTTGATGGCTGCTTTTAGGGTGGGATTTTCGAAGAAGGATTCATTTCGGATTGCTCGTGTGATCCGCATCACTTCTTGGTCGACGATTCGGCCGGCACCAATGTTTTGATGGCCCACCTCGCTGTTGCCCATGACACCCGCTGGAAGACCGACATCTTCTCCCGAGGTATGAATCAGGACATTCGGATAGGTTGCCATAAGACCGTCTGAGACGGGGGTATTGGCCAACAGAATGGCATTTGCATGATTCCACTCTTGATTGGGGCTCTCTCCCCAACCATCTCGGATGATAAGTACTACGGGTTTACGTCGGACGTTGGTCAACGGATTGATCTCTCTGTTCGGATTTAACTGGGTGTGTGTGCAGGTTTTGGGTAAGAGATTGTGACCCTTCATAATCTCTTCAGGACACCGGAGCTCGACAATTTAACGGATGAATCTCCTATTCGCAGTACCCGATTCAGTTGGAATACCTAAGCCCTTGATTGGATGCCAAGTGGATTTTGCATCGTTGGGGTAGTTTTCGATCTGAGGCGACCGGCATTTGTGTTAACCCACCTTCGAGTTTTATCCATAATCCGTTACCTTGGAGACAGCTAAACACTGTATCTCTGTGGGATGATCAGATGATTTCGTTACGTTTTGATGCTTCAGGTAGTTTTGATTCGGAATATGGAATCAGCGAGGCCGATGTGGGGGCGTTGGAGTCTCACTTCTGCGAGTTAAGAACGGAGATGATTGAAGTAGATCGTAGGTTGTATGAGTCGGGAGAGATTCCGGAAGGCAAGAACCCTTTAGATGCACGGTTTCTTTGGATGCCTGAAGAAACCCTTGAGGGCTACGAGAAGGATCGCGAAGGATCCGAATTAGGTCGGATTTTCAAGGTTGCAAATTCGATTCACGATGAGATTGATGCGGTAGCCGTTTTGGGGATCGGAGGATCCTACATGGGGGCTCGAGCGATGATGGAGGCGTGTTGTGATCCCTATCACAATGAATTGTCTCGTGGGGCTCGCGGCAGTAAGCCTCGCATGTATTTTGAGGGAAACAATGTCGATAACGATGCTTCTGCATCGTTGTTGGATCGCCTGAGTCTGGGCGGGAACGGGGACACTCTCGCCGAAAAGAGACATGCGATCGTTGTGATTAGCAAGAGCGGTGGCACAATGGAAACGGCCGTCGCGTTCAGGCAGTTCTTGAGGGCGCTAGAAGATTCTCTTGGCCCTGATTCAAAGGAGCTACTTCAGCGTTTGGTGATCCCAGTCACTGGGTCCAGCGGCAAACTTTTTGACTTGGCAAAATCGATTGGCTGTCAGGAAGTGTTTAGTGTCCCGGAGGGCGTTGGTGGCCGCTTCAGTGTCTTGTCATCCGTGGGTGTTCTTCCTGCAGCTCTTCTCGGATTGGACTGCATTCGCCTGCTTGAAGGCGCGGTCGCGATGAATGAGCATTTTCGGACCGCCCCGTTCGCAGATAATCTTGTGATGCAGTATGTCGCAGTCAATCATCAGCTTTCGCAGTTGCGTGGTAAGACCGTTCGGGTGATGAGCGTTTGGACAAAGGCATTGGAAGCCTTCGGACTGTGGCATGACCAGTTGCTTGCTGAATCTAATGGTAAAGCTGGGTTGGGTATAACTCCTCTCACGACTGTAAACACTCGAGACTTACACAGTCGGCATCAACAGCATCAGCAGGGACTCAATGATAAAGTCTTTAACAACCTAGTGCTTCAGAATTTCAGACATGATCCACTGGTCGTTGGTGACAGTGCACGTAATCAGGATGGACTGAACGACATCGCAGATAAAACACTTCCGGAGATCATGAGTGCAGCGATTCAGGGTACCAATGATGCATTGCATGCAGATGGTAGACCCACAACAGATCTCATCATTCCGCAATTAGATACCTATGCCATGGGGCAGTTATTTCAAATGCTGATGATTGCCACTGTGCTGGAAGGGCGTGTCTTGAAAATTAACCCTTATGGTCAACCGGGTGTTGAGCAGTACAAATCAAATATGAATCGTTATTTAGGACGATAGCACAAGGGCTTGGACCTTGCCTAATTTCTTTTTGTTAGATGTCAGATTGCAAGCCAACTTAGTTTTACTACCTCCAATCAGTTGTGGATCGAACATGTCAGCGGTTGATCAGCTTTTTTCTACTTTGCGTGAAAAAGAGCAAAAGGCCTTAATGCCTTTTTTTACAGCGGGTGACCCCGACTCGGAGACGACTACTGACCTCGTGCGTGTAGCTTCTGCGGCAGGTGCGAATCTCTGTGAAATCGGAGTTCCTTACAGTGATCCAATTGCCGACGGTCCGGTGATCCAAGACTCCTATCAGAGAGCTTTAGATGCTGGATTCAAGATTCAAGATGTGTTGGACATGGGGGCTGTTCTGACGAAGGAACTCGAGATGCCCTTGGTCACCATGGTTAGTTATTCCATTGTTTATCGAATCGGACTTTTGGAATACGTCAAACGCGCCAAGGCGTCCGGTTACGCAGGTGCGATTGTTCCTGATTTGCTCGTCGAAGAATCACAAGAATTCTCATCTATATGTCGTGGCGAAGACTTTAGCCTGATTCAGCTTGTTACTCCGACGACCCCGAGGGAACGCCAAGTAAGAATAGCGGAATCCTCATCCGGTTTTTTGTATTACGTCTCCGTGACGGGTATTACAGGTGAACGAAAAAATTTGCCCGAGAATCTTGCTGAGAATGTTGGTTGGCTCAGGGGGCAGACTGATTTGCCAATTTGCATTGGGTTTGGGATTAGCGGCGTGGATACCGCGAAACAGCTAGCTCCCGTCGCCGATGGGTTGATCGTTGGTTCAGCGATCATCCGTCGCGTTTCAGAAGCCAACGGGCGAGAGGCCGCCAAGCAATCCATTTCCCAGTTTATTGGCGAATTGAGGCGGGCGATGGACCACGTCTGATTTTGGCTGCCGCAGTCGCCATATAGTAATG
>JAKMEW010000446.1 GCA_022425745.1 Rubripirellula sp. | reverse complement strand
GTCTTGATAAATCGAAGGATGAGAAAATCATCGTCTTCGACTTGGGCGGCGGAACGTTCGATGTCTCGGTGCTTGAAGTCGCGGACTCTGGGGACGAAGAGCAGGAGAGCCGCGTCTTTCAAGTGATCAGCACTTCAGGTGACACTCAGCTTGGTGGTGATGACTTTGATGAGGCTTTGATTCACCACGTCGCAGATGAATTCAAAAAAGAGAACGGAATCGATCTTCGCAGTGATCCAATGGCTTTGCAGCGGTTGCAAGAAGCCTGTGAGAAAGCAAAGAAAGAACTCAGCTCGCTACCTGAAACGGATATTAACCTCCCCTTCATCACTGTAGCTGATAACGTTCCAAAGCACTTGACCATGAAGGTGACTCGAGCGAAGTTCGAGGAACTGATCGATGCACTGGTAGAGCGTTGCCGTCAGCCTGTTCTGCGAGCTCTAGAGGACGCGGGTTTTTCACCGAAGGAAATCGACGAAGTCGTTCTTGTTGGTGGTAGCACCCGGGTTCCAAAGGTTCGCGAGTTGGTGAAATCCATCTTCGGAAAAGATCCTCATCAGGGCGTTAATCCCGACGAGGTGGTTGCAGTGGGAGCCGCAATTCAGGGAAGTGTCCTTGCCGGTGATCGAACCGATGTTCTGCTGCTTGACGTCACACCGCTTACCCTGGGTATCGAAACCGAAGGTGGAGTGATGACCGCTCTTGTTGAACGTAACACCACGATCCCCGCAGAGAAGAAGAATGTTTTCAGTACCGCGGCGGATAACCAGACTGCAGTGACTGTCAGGGTTTTCCAAGGCGAACGGAAAATGGCTTCCAGCAACCGATTGCTAGGCGAGTTCAATCTCGAGGGCATTCCGCCTCAGCCGCGCGGTGTCCCGCAAATTGAAGTCAAGTTTGATATTGACCAGAACGGCATCGTGTCGGTTTCAGCTAAAGAGTTGAAAACCGGTAAGGAAGCGTCGGTCACGATCAAGGAAGCGGGGGCGCTGAGCGAAGACGATATTGAACAGATGCGCAAGGATGCTGAAGCAAATGCTGAAGATGATCGAAAGCAGTTCGAACTCGTTGAAGCAAAGAATAAGGCGAGCCAGCAGGTTTACCAGCTTGAAAAGTTGATGAAGGAGAATGACGAAAAACTTTCTGACACCGACAAAGAGCCGATGAATAAGGCAATTGAGAAAGTGAAGGAAGCAGCTAACGGTAATGACGTGGACGCCATCAAGCAAGCTTCGGACGAACTCGATGCCGCATCACAAGCATTCAGTAAGATCCTTTATGAGCAGGCAGAGGCAGCCGGTGGCGATGGTCAGGCGGATGCTGCTGGCAATGCTGATGGTGATGATGATGCCATTGATGCTGATTTTGAAGTGAAGAACTAACGGGACTTCAAAGAACATCGACTGAATCCCCAGAAAGGGTGAGTGCTTCGCGCTCACCCTTTTTTTAGTTGTATCCTTTGGCAGAGTGGAATCCGGCACGGTGATTGCACTTTTCGGATATCCAAAAGGAGCAACTGCCATGACATTTCGATTTGACAAACTGACCAATAAATCTCAGTCGCTTTTGTTGGACGCCGAGTCACGTGCTGGAAAACGACAGAATCCTGAAATCACTCCCCTGCATCTTCTCGATGCAATGCTTGAAGAGAGTGATGGCATCATGCGACCGATGCTTGATGCGATGAAGGTCGATGTCGAAAAAATCAAAGGGATGGCATCGAGTGAATTGGATCGATTGCCCAAAGCCGTCGGTGGTAGCAAGGCCAATATCTCGTCTGAGTTGCAGAAGGTACTTGATAAAGCTGCTGAATCAGCTGCCGGTCTTGGTGATGATTATGTAAGTACCGAGCATCTCGTGCTCGGCGTCAGTCATGCGGAGGGTAAGGCACAGTCCTTATTTAAATTGATGGGCGTCACTTCAAAGGATGTGGAAGCTGCGATGAAGAAGATGCGTGGTTCCGGGCGGGTCACCGACCGTCAGGCCGAAGACAAATATCAGGCGCTCCAGCGATTTGGAATTGATCTAACTGAGTTGGCAGTCGAAGGCAAACTTGATCCGGTCATCGGCCGAGACAACGAAATTCGTCGCGTCATTCAAGTGTTGTCCCGAAGAACCAAGAACAATCCAGTACTGATAGGTAAGCCAGGTGTAGGTAAGACCGCGATCGCCGAAGGCCTGGCGATCAGGATTGCAGAGGGCGATGTTCCACAGTCGCTGCGTGACAAAAAAGTGGTCTCACTTGATCTCGGTGCATTGGTTGCCGGAGCGAAGTTCCGAGGTGACTTTGAAGAACGGCTCAAGGCGGTGATTCGCGAAGTCAAAGACTCCGATGGCGAAGTGGTTCTCTTTATTGATGAGATGCAGTTGCTGGTGGGGACTGGTAAGTCAGAGGGGTCCGCCGACGCGGCTAATATGCTCAAACCCGAATTGGCTCGCGGCTCACTTCGTTGCATTGGAGCGAGTACGCTCGATGAGTATCGACAGCAGATTGAGAAGGATGCTGCTTTAGAACGACGCTTTCAGCCCGTGCTGGTTGAAGAGCCTAATATCGAGGATGCGATTGCCATTCTACGAGGACTAAAGCCACGCTACGAATCTCACCACGGAGTGCGAATTAAGGACAGCGCTCTCGTTGCCGCTGCAAATCTGTCGCAGAGATACATTGCAGATCGCTTCCTGCCCGACAAGGCAATCGATCTCATCGATGAGGCGGCGAGTCGGCTGGCGATGGAAAAAGAGAGTGTGCCTGAACCGATTGATCGTATTCAGAGACGTCTCAGGCAACTCGAGCTGGCACTGCGTCAACTATCAGATGAGCAAGAAAAATCAGCCATCGAAAAGCGAGAAGATATCGAGCAGGAGATGGAAACGCTTAGCCGAGAGTTAGCGAATCTTCGGGAACAGTGGGAAGCTGAGAAGATTGGTCTGGATGACGTTCAGTCAATCCGCATCGAAGCTGATGATCTTCAGCATCAGTTTGCCAAATTGGATAGCGAGGCCAAGCAGCGGCAATTACGTGGCGAGAGCCCCGAGAATCTGTATCAGAAAATGCTCGAAATCCGCGAGCGACAATCTGAACTTGAGAAAAAGCTCGAGGACTTTGATAAGTCGAAGGGTGAGTCCGATGCACCCGAGGAAAAACGTCGACTGTTACGTCGTGATGTGACCGAAGAGGAGATCGCAGAGGTCGTTAGCGTTTGGACGGGGATCCCCGTTGCTCGGATGCTCGAGGAGGAAAGAACGAAGTTGGTCGACCTTGAAGGTCGCTTGCATCGACGAGTGATTGGTCAAGACGATGCGGTGGTCGCTGTCGCAAGCGCGATTCGTCGTAGCCGCAGCGGGCTGCGTGAACCCAATCGTCCCATCGGCTCCTTCATGTACTTGGGGCCCACAGGGGTTGGGAAAACCGAGTTATCCAAGGCGCTGGCATCGGTGATGTTCGATGACGAAAATGCTTTGGTTCGAATCGATATGAGCGAGTTCATGGAGCGTCATAATGTTGCGAGACTGATTGGCTCTCCACCCGGTTACGTCGGGTACGAGGAGGGAGGAAAACTTACGGAGGCTGTCCGAAGGCGTCCCTACGCAGTCATTCTTCTCGATGAGATCGACAAAGCACATCCGGATGTCTTCAATCTGATGTTGCAAGTGCTTGATGATGGGCGTCTCACTGATGGTCATGGTCGGACGGTCGATTTCACCAACACGGTGGTTGTCATGACCAGTAACGTTGGTAGTCAGATGATTCAGAGCTTGACCTCACAGAATGCTGAGGACGAGAAAATTGTTGATGCGGTGCAGGCCGCACTCAAAGCACAGTTCTTGCCTGAGTTTTTGAACCGTATCGACGAGATTGTCCTCTTTCAGCCTCTGCTCAAAGAGGAAGTCCGTGCGATCACTGAACTGCAGATCGAAAAACTTCGTGAGCGGGCCGCAGAGAACGGAATTGAGCTCGAAGTCAATGAAGCCGCGATTGATGAGATTGCGACGGTTGGATACGACCCCACTTACGGTGCTCGGCCTCTGAAGCGAGTGATTCAGAAGCAGATTGAAAATCCGTTGGCTTCCGCGATGCTTCAGAATCTTGTCTCCGATTCTTCCAAGGTGCTCGTGGGGCACGATGGAGCCGAGTTCACGTTTGATCGTGTCAGCGATTAAGCTTGATGCGGGGATGCTTCTCCGGTTCCACCGGGCTTCGTTCCGTATGCGAATGGTGAATCGGTAAGATTCGATTCACCGTGATCGTTCGCTGCCGGTTATCCATCTGTTGCCGGTGCAAAAATGTTGTCAATGCAAAAAGAAAAGGTGCCAACTCAGTGATTTGGCACCTTTTTGCGTTCGTTAGATGATCGCTTGCTCCACTTTATCCGAGTTTCCAGTCATGGCTCATTCGAGCCATAAAGCAGTGTGGGAAGTCGATCAAGTGATCATTGTTAGCCTTCGTAGTCGTTGGCGATGACTTCGTCGCTAGGTTGACGCACTTCTGCAATTCTCTTGCATTCGCTGACCACTGCGACCGCTGTTTTGAGTTCGATCGGGGAGAACCATCGGAGTGTTCCGAGGTACTTGCTTTCAACGCGATTCTTAGCAGCCAATTCACTCCACGACATCTTGTCCATCAAGTGCCATGCTGCAGCTTGGGCAGTGTTTTGCGTGACGAGGCCATTACCGAGTGCTTCGCACAAGACGGTAACGTTGCTGTCTTTGGTTACCTGGTCAAGCGGAACGATCTTGTAAGCCATTTTAGGATTTGGGTCGGGCTTGCCGTGCTCGAGGCAGACAGTGGTGACTTGCATCTTTCGCATGCGTTCAGGTGCGACGCGCATCATGCCACCCATACCGCCGCCCATGCCGCCCATTCCGCCGCCACCCATGCCGCCCATTCCACCCAT
>JAKMEW010000426.1 GCA_022425745.1 Rubripirellula sp. | reverse complement strand
CCTCGACAGCAGCCCCGACCTCGGTGGGCTCATCAGAATTCTCTGGCGTTTCAGAGTCCTGAGCTGCAGGTTCCTGAACTACCTCGGGGACAGCACCCCCTTCTTGAGGGGAGGCGATTTCGTTGCTCGCCTCTTGGGCAACCACGGAAACGATTTGAATTGCCGAGAAAACCCCTGCGGCAAGAAGCAAACGAGTCAATTTGAGATTCATACTGAGAGAACCGCGTCGAGATAAGAAAGACAGCTCAGGAATTCTATGATAGTTACAACTGGCTAAAGAGTTCGCTATTGAGGGAGATCCTCTCTCATTCTTTGTCGCCAACTCCACCCATACACTGTATCTAACCCTCTTTTACTGTTGGAGTTCTGCGGAGATCGTTGACTTTTCCGGTGAACAAACCGCATTATCGGATTATTCACCTGTGGATCAGATGGAAACGCGATCGGAGCCAGGAAAGCCCCAGAGTAGATAGAGGTCACAGAGAACTCAGAGGGCTCAGTGAAGTCAGATTCAGCCCAAACCGCTAGTTCCCCGAGAGACCGGCTGTTTGGGTCGGCAAAGACGAGTTTTCTGCTAGAATTCGGGCAATCGTCCAGAGACCGGCAGCGTTTTCTCAGCCACCGGCCGAATGTTCTACAAAAAGAAGTTCGCTCGGCCTTGTAAGGTGATGGACAGCATTGGAAAGCCACCACCACACTTCGAAGGTGGCAGCATAGACTCCCAAAGACACATGCTAAAGCGGCAGAACAAGTTGATACTGAACCGAGAACAACAAGATGCGATGCGTCGTGCCGGTCGTGTGAACGCACATTTACTGGACTATCTTCGCCCCCACGTCAAAGCGGGAATTACAACGGGTCAGATTGACGACATGGTCCATCAGTGGACCCACGACCATGGACACATTCCTGCCACACTCGGATACCAGGGCTACCCAAAATGCTGCTGCACGAGCGTGAATGAAGTCATTTGTCACGGAATTCCTGACGGCTATGTCTTGCAGGAAGGCGACATTGTCAACGTGGACATCACCACCATCGTGGACGGTTGGCATGGAGATCAAAGCGAAACGTTCCTAATCGGACAAGTCTCGGAGGAGCGGAGAAGCGTCACACAATGCGCTTTCGACTGCCTGTATCTTGCGCTCGATGCACTCACACCGGGCTGCACTGTAAGTAAAGTCGGAGAGTCAATCGTCCCTGAAGCTCACCGCCGTGGGTTCAGTGTCGTTCGTGAATATGTAGGTCATGGACTCGGTAAAAAATTCCACCTCGATCCGTCGATCCCCCACTTCCCAACGCGACAAAGCCGAATCGACCGCTTGGAACCCGGAATGTGCTTCACCGTTGAACCCATGATCAACGCGGGCACTCGTTACACACAGAGTGATAAGAACGACGGTTGGACCGTTCGCACCCGAGATGGTGCCGCCTCTGCTCAATTCGAACATTCCATCTTGATGACAGAAAACGGTCCCGAAATCCTCACGCTCACCGAGCATGGTCCCAAACCGGGATATCAGTTTTGAGCCGATAGATCATCTCGACAACCAGAAAATCAAATCAACCAGTAAATCGACTCGCTCTCGCATCTTGGTTTCTTCACGACGAGACCTTCCCAAGTCAGATGCAAGTTGGATCACGCTTGCCCAGACCGAGACCGCCCAACGCGGTCTAACCATCACGTCGCTTAGTTGATTGCGTCATTCCGAAGACGTTTGCATGCGGATTGCAACCGATCCCATTCGGGTTGCTGCAACCGGTGCACGACTTACTAGCGGCATCACTGATCGGACGGTGTCTATCAGCAACACGCGGTATTTCTCTGCTCGCTGCTCCGAGCCACCTTGAAGTTGGTGTCCGATCAACGCATGGAGATTCTCCGCAGAAACAGAAATACCAGACGGCACTGCGCCGTCGATTGGATGTTTCAGTCGCACAATTGTTTCCTGATGATCACTCGCGGTAAAGAAAAACCCTCCCTGTTCAGAATCCCAAAACCATTGAATCTGCTCATCGGTCAATTCTGCGGCCAGCTCCAACAACCGTGGCTCATCCACGGCTCGATGCAGAGCCAGGATTCCGGCAACAAGAAATGCATAGTCATCCAAATAACCTTGCAGCTTTGCCTGACCTCGAGCGTAAGAACGCAGCAACCGCCCCTCCGCGTCTCGAGACTCACGCATGATCAAATCCAAACATTCAACGGACGCACGCAAGTAATCTTTTCGTTTCAACAATCTCCCAACATCAGCTAGAGCAGCAATGGTCAAACCATTCCAAGCCGTCAAAATCTTGGTATCAGTGGGTGGTTTGACTCGCGAGTTTCTTTTCTCCAACATCGAAATCGATACGCTCCGCAGAGAATCGAGCATCTCAGGGATGGTCTGCTTTTTCGAATCAGCCGCATCGCCCAAATTCATCGGGGGCGCCAACACAAAGTATTCAGATTCAAAATTCGGTGCACGATCCAAGCCGTAGAGCTTTGCGAACGTTGCATACTGCTCCAACGGACGAAGTGCATCAAGCTCCTCGCGAGTCCAGCGATAGAATTTCCCTTCTTCACCCTCGCTATCTGCATCGATGGAACTATAGAAACCACCCTCCTGACTTCGCATCTCTCTCAAGAGGAAGTCACAAATCCCCTCGGCGATGATTTGGTATTCATCGCTCTGGAGGAGAATCGAGGCCTCGGCAAAAATTGATGCGAGCTGCGCGTTGTCGTAAAGCATTTTTTCAAAGTGAGGAATCTGCCAACGCTGATCAACACTGTATCGATGGAAACCACCTCCGAGATGATCGTACATTCCACCACGAATCATTCCGTCGAGAGTGCCTCGCAACATCTCACTAGCCGTGAACCGTCCCTGTTCTGTTGAAGTGTCCCGTTCAGGTGAAGTCGCTCCGTTAGTCTCCAATTCGCCTGATGATTTTGGCTCGTCACCAGCTTGATCACCTTCATGCAAACTGGCATCGGCCAATGCTTTCTCGAGAAGAAAACGTAAATTAGACGGCTCCGGAAACTTTGGACCTTCCCCACCGCTGGTGAAACCGCCGTTGGTCGAATCATATTGATCTCGAAGTTCGCTCAGCGTCTTGTCAATCCACCTTTCGTCATAGGCAAGCAGTTCTGGGTCATCCGTCACCGGAAGTTGCTGCGATTGAATCGCTTCCGTTACCGCATCCGCTTGGGCCTTTACCTGATCGGTCTGTTCCTTCCATGCACGGTCAATCTGTTTCGCAATCGTCAAAAAACCAGTAGCAGTCCCTCGATCACCATCTCTGGCGGGAAAGTAGGTTCCACCCCAAAACGGTTTCGCATTGGGCAAGATAAAAACCGACATTGGCCATCCACCTTGGCCAGTGATCAACTGGACCGCCGTCATGTAAATCTGATCAATGTCCGGGCGTTCTTCTCGATCTACTTTCACGCAAACGAAACGCTCGTTTAGCACCTCCGCAATCTCGGAATCCTCAAAGGACTCTCGCTCCATCACATGACACCAATGGCAGGCTGCATAGCCCACACTCAGAAAAACCAACTTGTTTTCCCGTTTCGCTTTTTCGAAAGCTTCCGTACCCCAGGGATACCAGTCAACGGGATTTCCTGCATGCTGCAAGAGATACGGACTTGATTCTCCTGCAAGCCGATTCTGGTGGGCTTCATCATGACGTTCTAACTTCGCATTACCATTGGTTTGCGGAGCCGATTCCGAACTAGACTCCTGCCCCAATGCGATGCTGGACAGCACCCCAGCCAACAAGGCAAATAAGATTACAAAGCGTGGTAAATTGAACACGAACAGACGATCCCCGTTTACCTGATTAACAAAACTCAAAAGAGGCTGGCACAAACACTCTCAGAACCTTCAGTGTGCGGCAATTCGAACACCGGGTCAAACGCGCAGAGTGATGACTACGAAAGCAATCCGGATTTAATCGGATCGATGGATGGTGATTTTGAAGATTGACTTGAACCTTACGAATCCGAACCGTTTTCGTTTTTCTCGCGTGCGCGGCTAGTCCGTTGAATCCGATGTAGATCTTCCTCGACAGTTAACAAACCCCAGTTCAATGCCCGATCCTGCTCGTATTGCTTACCTAAAGTCAGTGCAATCGAAGCTTTCGCCATTTCGTAACCGAGATAGAACGCATGGCCAGCATCGACATTGCTAGAGATTTCTTGTTGAAGTAATTTTTCAAACAAATAAAACGGATCACGACCACTCAACCAAACCCCAGAACTGACGACGTGGATCTTTTTGTCTTGAGCATAGAGTCGATAGTTATGGTCTTTGATCGTTGCAGAAAGGCCTTCAAACAATTCAACCGGATGCTCCAGTAACTTTCCATCACGCAACATGACGAGATCTTCAGAAAGTCGCTTCGGAGGTATTTGATTCGCAAGACTGTGATGCACTAATCGTCTAGCTACATCGCATTCCCTAACAGAGGAACGAGCCCAGTTGATCACTTCGGTCGTCAGAACACTTCCAATCTTCAACTCTTCACAGATCGCGAGCAAGAGAAGGTTGATGCCGGCAGAATCCACATCTGTCAACTCGGTCACGTTGCCAATCCCCATCATCATGGGAAGTTCAGGATACTTGGCTCGAACTGCCGAATATCGAGAAAGACTACTCATCAGTCCCGAACCGATCGGTTCGAGAATCGAATCCAGACGCACAGCAACGCCACGCCCCCTCAAGTAATCGATCGATTCGTCAAAGGATTCAAGATTATCAAGAGAGTCGGGGATAACAACGACCTCGCAACCCCATCGACTTGCAAGCTCTCGATTGGATGCATTGACCGACAGGACAAGATTTGCACCGGCACCCACCGCTGACTCAACTTCGGTAGGATCGAAAGAGTCGATACTAACATTCACCCCGAGTGCATGAACGGCGTTGACGTAGCTCGCAATCTCCGCGCAAGGCTCTGACGGATCGCAACCGAGATCAATTCGATCTGCACCATCCGCGATGAGTTTTTCCGCTATCATGACCACTTCTCGGATCGATTTTCGCGGAACATGGTTAATCTCAGCGATGATTTCAATCGAATGGTTGCTCAAGTCTGGATCACGTCGTTGTTCGCCAAAGAGTTGTGGGATTTCTCGGCAATCCTTTGGACCAACCACCACGGGGATTCCGACCGATTCATGAAGTTCATCGAGACCGACCTCGCAATACCCCGGAACGACAAGATGTGTTGCTTGGGTAGGTAAATCAAGATGCCGCAAAAGCCACTTAGGAGTGATGAGAGCAGCCACCGTGATCGGTAACACTTGAAGGGAATAAGAAAAGTTGTGCTCGCGAGCGCAATTCTCTACCAGACTGCGCACAGATGCAGCGGCCAACTTACCGGTCACGAAATGATAATGATGATTCGCTTGTGGCTTGTGAGATAACATAGCGATCGAGTTCTATCTTTGCGGCGTGGACTAACATTCAACAAGGATCATCAATCCGTTCAAACGCCTTGACGCGTGACACTCGTTGTAGTCAACTACACGTAACGAGAGATTCGTGTTCCATGGTGTAATTTTTTTACACACTGGACGTGGCCGGGATCTCTCGTTTTTTTATGCGCTCTCTACGCGTGTCTTGAATTGCACCCAGCTATTTCGCAACCCTACAAAGCCGTTGCAATCGACGCAGTCGTGGATGATTAACTAGGTCGTGCAGCGATCCATTACCTGCACAACCTATGCACTGCACAACCTATGCACTGCACAATCAAGTCGCAGCGAACCGCCCAGCGCAGTAAACAGCCACGCTTCAGAATCCTAAAGCGTGGCTGACGATGCTCTCTTTTCCGCCGACTAGTTTCGGTACAGGTCAGCGATCCCGAAGGTGAAGAAGGTTTGCAGACCGTAGTTGATCAATTCCTCTTCACACTTGTACTGAAGGATGACGTAGTCGCCCGGTTGTATCAGTGGTCGAGCCGAAGGATTGTTGTAAGCTTCCTTTAGATCGACTTCGATCGCGATCTGTCCATCGCATTCGGTTTTTCGCAGGATGTAAACAATCCCCGGTGGGACTCCCTGCAGTC
The DNA here is from genome assembly GCA_022425745.1 of Rubripirellula sp. Classification (GTDB taxonomy): domain Bacteria; phylum Planctomycetota; class Planctomycetia; order Pirellulales; family Pirellulaceae; genus Rubripirellula. The sequence continues at coordinate 2,779 of JAKMEW010000426.1, read as the reverse complement.
CGCCCATGCCTCCAAATCCACCGATACCGCCGCCCATGCCTCCGCGGTTTCCACCTCCCTGACCAGTTTGGTAAAGCTGGCCGGACATCGCCATGGCTCCGAGGACGTCGAGGTCGTAGTCGCGAGGTAGAGGAAATTCACCGCCCCCGAGTAAGCCACCGGTGTAGAAAACTTCTCTTTCGCGAGACTCGATGTAGACAATGTCGCCATCTTCAAGGGTGACATCCTCTTCATCCAGAGCCGGCACGACACCTGGCTTTACACGCAAAGGAATCTTCAAAATGGTTGGGTCGTCCGGTAGTTTTGGAAGACAAGCACACGGATCGAGCTGCGTCGCTTCGCGGTACGCATAAAACGTTCTCATGAACTCTTCACGCTTGCGTTTATCCGCTTTGCTTGCACGCAAAATCATGATTTCATTTTTTGCTCCAAGACCCGGAAGTCCACCCGTTTGCACGAGTGCATGAAGGACGTCGTTCTTATAGGCAGGCAGATTAATCGTCGTCCCACTCGCGGCAAAGTCACGGGCATTACCCCCGTTGGCATCGGCCGCCTGTGCGGAATCCTCCCGAATCACCACCACATTGTACGTACGTTCACGGATGATCGTGACAATGGGTCGCGCCTTATCTGGACGAAGGATCTCCTCTTTGATGTAGGCATCGCGAATTGCATCGCGAACCTGATCCAGGGTTAATCCCTCAACACTAATTGGCTCAAGCAACGGAAGTGAAAGAGTTCCGTCATCTTGCACTGCGATCGGGTAACCGATCGATGGAGGTAGTGAACTCTCCGCGCCGGGGAAGTTCACCGGCGGTGGTTGAGGAGGTGAATTTGGTTGTGAATATGGAAGGATGCCATCCACATAGACGCCCAGGATATCACCCGGCCCCAACTGATAATCGCGTGGAGGTTCGATGGACAGCAACGAGATATCAACCGGTACCAAATCATTCTTTGCCTCAGGAAAGAAATCCGCCGGCAATCGATTTGCTGGCACACCTTCAATTGGCTGCGTCAATGCTGCACAACCACTCAAGGTTGAAGCAATAAGGCACGCCATCAAGAGGTTCACCACCCTTCCGTGAGACCGCGAAGACGAACCAGAATCAATCTTCGCCGTTTCGCTGGGACGCGTTGCGTAATGCATGTGATTCATCCCTGAACTCTTTTCCTGAAACCCAATATTGAACGTTCGATAACTTCTAAATTGACTCGCCGCGGACTACTCGATTGTGAACGGCAAATCGCTGTTTTCCGAATCAAACTGAAACTCAACAGCACCATTTTCATCTTCAACCACGGCATCGCTCTCTGATGCTTTGCCGCGAATGTTTTTCAGCCAGTCGTCATAACTAGCCGGAGATTCGACACTGCCATTTCCCGTGTTGGGTCCGGTCATCGACACGGTTCCCTGAGTGATCGCCGGAGGCAGTTCGAAACCGGACGGAGCCGTGACTCCGCCTTCCTGCGCATCAGCGGAAGCCTGATTCATGAAAGCATTGAACGCGTTGGCCCCCGGTGTGTTCACAGATTGTTTCGCCGGTTCAATCGAGGGCAGATCGCTAGCCGCGACGCTTGGCAATTCGGGAAGATCAGACGATGACGGGATCATCACGGGATCCGCAGAAGTCTGCTCAAGAACCGTGGGGGCGGGAGCTGGTGGCACTTCATTGATTTCAGGTGGCTCACCGCTCAATGCAGGTTCACCAACACCCTGAAACTCCTGAGGCTCACGCAGATTCAATTGCACTCGACTCCAATTCCCAACACCGTCTATCTCTGCCGCTTTGGCTCCGAGAGGGTAACCTTCAAACCATGCTTGAACGGCTGCTTGGCCGAAGGGTGATTGATACTTCCAACCCCAGTACTCAGAAGGAGCGATTGGAGGCGTGCATCCGTTCCCACCATTGGCCACTGCCTGGTACCCGGCAATGAAACCTTTCTTTAATTCACCTCGATATTGGTGGTTGCGATGCTCATCACGAATCTCAATCCACGCCTTTTCGGCGAGAGTACGATCTCGGTAGTTGGACATCGAATCATCCACCCATGAGCGGACATCCTTAGCCGCGACGGTCACGCTAGAACTAATCAGAGTGCAGCCGGTAGAACCGACAAGCGAAGCTCCGAGTAATGCGATCAACGCTAAACGCCTCGTTGCCGCTCTCTTGGAACGCGGATTTGAGGCGGAATGATTCTTATTTTTCGGATTCAGACGAATTGCCATTTCGGCCCCCCTATGCACAAACCAGCCTCAAACTGCTGCGTTTGCGCAATGATCATGCGGCTGTAGAACGCTACAGTTGGTGTTATCGCCCTTCAGATCATCCGGAATTGAACGAAAATTCCGGAAAGACGGTTTGTGAGGGAGATTCATCCTGTAGCGAACATCATGAGAGCGACAGCCACTACGACTCGGCAGAGTATCCGTCCGACTCGCGATCTATTGGCAGCACTCTTCATCGGTATGCACCACCCAGGACCCGGTTTCATTGAGTTTCATGACGCGGTTGTAATGCGTTATCACTCGTAGCATTCACGAAGATGTGCTCAGACTCCGCACTGCGGAAACCTGCACGGTCATACCGGTTTTGCCCAGTGCTCAGGATCACCTTCACCATCTGGGGGGAATCGCTCCGGTTTCATCAATGAACCTGTCCGCTGAGCGTCGAAACATCTCGCAGGGCCTAAGTTTCGTAATGGGACGCGCGAAACCGTGAAGTTTTGACGTTCGCCAAAAGTCACGCACTAACCAGAGATTTGCAGAACAATGCCA
>JAKMEW010000275.1 GCA_022425745.1 Rubripirellula sp. | reverse complement strand
TCACGACCTACCTCGGCTATTGGTTCGTCGGTTTGGCAATGATTGCCATTGGTATGATCGCGTCGTTCTTAACCGGCAATCTGACGGTCGGTTTTATCTTGGGATCGCTATTCAATGCACCTTTGGCTTTTGCATCCCTTGCTGACTCGGTGAGCCCGAATCAACAGATCGCAGCTTGGATCGCATCGGCAGGAATCGCGAGACCGTTCGACGATTTCGGCCGCGGTATCATCAGCACCTCCTCTGTCTTCTACTTCCTCTTGGTCGGCTGCGTTGCTCTCTACTCGTGCATGGTGCTCATTGGACGTCGGCATTGGACTGGCGGTAAAGATGGGAACACAATGGCTTGGCATTACATCGCTCGAGTTCTCGCTCTGGCCGTAGTCACGATTGCGATGGTTGTGACCTTTCGTGCATGGGATGTTGCCAGAGTTGATACCACCGAAGGACAAGTCAGCTCGTTAGCTCCGGCAACCAAGAAATTGATTCGTGAGCTTGATTCGGATCAGCCCATTGTTATTGACGCGTTTGTAAGTACAGAGATCCCAGAAATTTACGCTCGCACGCGTTACAAGCTAATCAACCTCTTGAAGGAATTTCGCAGTGAGGCGGCCAAGGGCGGTCGCAAGCTTGAGATCAACCTCTATCAGGACATTGAGCTATTCAGCGAAGACGCTGCATTGGCCGAAGAGAGATTCGGGATCACACCGGTTTCAAGAACCGTCCGCGAAAAGGGAACACAGAAGCAGAAACAGTTCATCCTTGGCGCAGCGTTCCGGTCAGGTCTCGAAAAAGTCACCGTCCCGATCTTTGAATACGGTATTCCGGTCGAGTACGAACTGGTTAGATCGATCAATACCGTTGCCTCGGGCAAGCGAAAACGCATCGGAGTCGTGCAGAGCGACGCACTGATGCTCGGTGGTTATGTCTTGAACCAGGGAAATCGAGTGGCGATCCAGCGACATGTGCTGGTCGAAGAACTCGCCCGGCAGTACGAAGTGGAACCAGTTGATCTCTCTGGGCCGATTGTCCCTGGTGCCTATGATGCCCTGCTGGTCGTCCAACCCTCGTCACTTGAACCAGCTCGTTTCCAGCGTCTGATCGAAGCCATTTCAGCGGGTGTGCCGGCCGCGATCTTTGAGGATCCGGTACCACAGATTCCTTACATCCCCGGAACAGCGACGCCCAAAATGATGCCAACCGCACAGGGAATGCCTGCGGGAGGAGCCATGGCAAAAGCCGACATCCGTGATCTCTGGGATATTCTGGAATTGGAGGTGCCCGGCAGGGCCGCGCTTCAGGGCATCTACGAACCGGACTTGGTCTTCCAGTTTTACAACCCTTATCCAACCTTGCAGGAAGAAGGCCTCAATCAACTTGCCGTTTTCATTGACGAAGACGCGCCGGGAGTCGACGAAGGGAAGGCTTTAAGTTCCGAGAGCATGATCACTTCCGGGATGAACGAAGTTCTCACGCTCTACACCGGTGCGGTGCAGGGAAAAGAAGACAGCAAACTCAAGCACATTCCGCTTCTCACAACGGGTGACCAAAGTGGACTCGTCTCGCTGTCAGATTTAGCCAATGTCATGAACCGGCGAGCTCAACTTAGCGAAGTCCTCAGAGAACAAACTCCGTACCTTTCCGTTGCGATGGCCATCGAGGGTTCATCTGCGGTAGAGAGATTAGCGACCAGCGAGGCAGAGGCCACTTCAACCGACGAAGATTCCACAGGCCCGAATCAGGACGAGTCCAGCCAGAGTGCTTCTGAAAACTTAGCGTCCGGTGGTGGTATTCGAGCGGTCTATGTCGCGGATACCGACTTGATGCTGCCGGAATTTTCAGCCATCCGTGCGGACCCCGATTCACTGACCGAAGTGAAGTATCAATTTCAAAACGTCACTTTCATTTTGAACTGCGTGGACTGGGTTGCGGGAGAAACCAACTTCATTGAAATCCGCAAGCATCAACCTATCTTTGCTAGCTTGACCATGATCGATGCGGTGAAACAGGAAGCCGTCGCAATGGTGCGTCAGGAAAGCAACGCATTCCAAGCGGAGTTTGATCTAGCGGATCGTGACGCCCTTGAATCGCAAGATCGACGACTGCAAAAACTGCGTGAAGAGATCGAAAAACTGCAGCAGGACCGCGTTGATGATCAGGCGGAACTTCAAGCAAAGCAGCAAAAGTTTCAAACACAGCAGGCACTCGAACAGCGGAAACTTGAAGTCAAACGCACCAAAATGGCGCGAGACCGAAACATGAAAGTCCGTGAAATTGAGCGACGTGCCGCGGAACAGGTGACCAAAATCCAGAATCAAGTCAAAGTTTCAGCAGTCGCCGTGCCATGCATCCCGCCGCTCGTGGTTGGGATTATCGTCTTCGCATCACGCCGACTGCGTGAACGTGAAAGCATCAGCTCAAGTCGACTGAAATAGAAAAGAGAGAAACCTATCGTGTCCGAAGGAACGAAAACGGCAAGCTTCTGGGGAGTTGCCGCTGTTGCCATCGCGATCGCCGCGCTGACTGCGTGGCCTCGCTCTGTCGTGGAACCACAGGCCAGCTTGATCGGTCAACTCCTGTTCGAGGAATTCACAGACCCAATGATTGCTGCCAGCCTTGAGATAATCACCTTTGATGAAGATCAAGGACGACCTGCAAAATTTGAAGTCGGCCGGCAAAGCGGTAGTGAGCTATGGACAATCAAGTCCCGCGGCGGCTACCCAGCGGATGCATTTCAGCAGATGCAAAAAGCGGCCACCGCCCTGGTTGGACTGAAGATCTTGGATGTCCAAACGAGAAACGCTGAAGACCATGATGACCTCGGGGTTGTAGAGCCAAATCTAGAAAAGCTGCAAACGGGTGATGTCGGTGTTGGCAGGCTCGTTTCGTTTAAAGATGAAGCCAATAACCGGCTGGCTTCATTGGTGATCGGTGATCGTGTCAAAGATGACCCGAGCAAACGCTACGTTCGAATCCCCGGACAGGATCCGGTCTATGTCGTAACCCTCGATGAGTCCGACCTAACATCAAATTTCCGCAGCTGGATCGAAGACGACCTTCTTCTTCTGAGCAGCATTGAAATCAAAACGGTCGAAATTGATGACTACCTTGCCAACGTTGGCACGACTCGCATCACACGCACCCGAAACTATACCGCGGAAGTAGAAAAGACCGTCACGGACTGGAGCATTCAAAGACTTTTAGAGTATGACCCCAACGATGAACTGATTGAACCGACTGCCGTCAAGCTTACCGCCCAAGATCGCCCCAACCGCAGTAAACTTGACCAGATGGCCAACGCACTGGACGACCTCAAGATTGTCGATGTGGTTCGCAAGCCCGAGGGTCTGGAGATCGATGTGGACAATAATGTCAGCATCAAGGGAAACAATAACGCTCTGGCATCGCTTGGCCAGCGAGGCTTCTATCCGCAAGAAAACACCGACGGATCGATCGACATTTACTCAGCCAATGGCGAACTGCACGTCACGCTTGAAGGCGGAGTGCGGTACAACCTCCGGTTTGGGAACATCGCGGGAATCAGCCCGACTGAACAGGACTCGGATCAGGTCGAGACCGGTGTTAACCGCTACCTCTTGGTAACGACCGAAGTCGATCCGTCCCAATTTCCTCCGCCAGCGATCCGTCCGATTCCGAACTCAGTCGAAGAACTCAAAAAGACGCTCGCAGAAAAGTCAGGTGACAACTCCGAGGATGGTAGTACCGATAGTGACGAGGAACTCACCGACGAGGAATGGCAGGAGCGACTTGAAGCTGAGCAAGAAATCATCACCAAGGAAAATCGCCGCTTGATGGACGACCGTAAGAATCAGCTTGCAGAAGCTCAGCGACGCGCGAGTGACCTGAACCAACGGTTTTCCGACTGGTATTACGTGATTCCCGAAGAGACCTACTCGATGCTGCGAATCAAGCGGGATCAGATTCTCGAATCAGCTTCCGGTCAAACACCAGCAGGTGGGCTACTGAATCCTAACAGCCCAACCAATCCGGGCAGCGGACTTCCACCGTTGCAGTTGCCGCAATTTTGATAGCGAGAAAGACTTTATTTACCTCGAAGGCATCCCATTAGGTCAAGCGGAAGTTGCAATGAAACGAGTCATCCCACTGCTAATACTGCTGACCTTCCCGCTGACGTCCCTCGGCCAAAACCGTCAGGGAAAACGGCGAGGTGTCTTTCTCGGTGGGCTAGCCGGTGCTGCGATTGGTGCTGCGATTGGCGACAAAGGTGATAACGAGACGGCCGGAGCATTGATTGGTGGAGCGATTGGAGCCGTTACAGGGGGTTCCATCGGTAGCCAATACGACCAACAACGCACTGCCTCCGCGTACCAACCCTACCCTGATTCGCAACCTCGAAGAACACCACTCTACGGTCAGTATTACGGCGGGAAGCCCTCGACAGGCTACTCCTTGCCACCCTTGCTGGAAGGCACTCGAAGTGCAACACGCAGCCAAGAATTGAACAAGCGAGCATTCACGACCAATCGCCGAACCGACCTAGGCAACGCCCGCGGCAAAACCACTGGCGAATCAGGCCCGCTGCCATCGAAACGGCCTCAGGGTTCCGTTACGATTCAAGACCTGCAATCGCTACTTGCCAGTGGAGTTAGTGAGCGAGTGTTGCTTAACCAGATTCAAGCCCAAGGTCTTGTACGACCACTGACCGTTTCGGAAATTATCTCGCTACACCAGCAGGGATACAGCCGCGAACTGATTGAGCAAATACAAAAATACTCGACCGCAAACATCGAACGCCCAATCAGCCAAGCAACCGATCGAGCCACAAAGCAGAGACTCGTGCTTCCTCCTCCACCCCAGCTCAACGAGAGATGATCCCGTTAAACGAGAGATGATCCAGCTCAACTCTTCGATCATACGATGACGATTTGCGGGAGACCAACGTAAGGGGACTCGCTGTTTTTTGACGTGGATCCTACACTGTCACATAATTGCTGGCTGAACAATTCTCGATTCTTTGAAGATCAAGCATGTCCAACGAACAAGACATCTACGAAGAACACGTTTTGGATCATTATGAAGATCCTTATCACCGGGGCGAACTTGAGAAAGCGACCCATTCTCACGAAGCAGACAACCCACTCTGCGGTGATGTCGTTCATATCGACTTGAAGATCGATTCGGACGAAAAAGTTCAGGAAGCGTGGTTTAGTGGAGATGGTTGCGTCATCAGCCAGGCTTCGGCTTCGATGCTCATTGAAACGATTGAAGGAAAGTCACTCGACGAAGTACGAGAGTTCACCGCCGAACAGATGCTAGGGCTGTTCGGCCCCAAACTGACTCCAAATCGCCAGAAATGCTGCCTTCTTTCTTGGAGAGTGCTTCAGAGTGC
>JAKMEW010000410.1 GCA_022425745.1 Rubripirellula sp. | reverse complement strand
GTTCGCGGCCTTGGTGGCAGGAAAGGAATCGCTGCAGAAAAAGTTAGATCGACTCGACGGGATCTCCCATCGATTGTTTTCTTGATTGAGCGTAAAGAGTGGTTTGAGTTGATGCAGATCAACCCAGGGGTCGGAGTCGACGGCATCAACTACCGGTGTTTCGGTTAAACGCAGAAGTGTTTCCGCAGCAATCAATGGCGCAAGGCTGATGAGTATCGCAAGTGTGCGAAACAGCCATTTGCTTCGAGATTGATTGGCCGGAAGCATTCGCCGTCATCCTCTTTCATTTCTTCACTGTTCTGAATCTCTTTTCTGGTCTGAATACTAACATTGTAAATCACTTTTCAGAGTGATTGAGAGAAGATTATGGTGAGCGGTTGGAAGAGGTTGCAAAACAGCGTGACTTCGAGTGGTTGACCGCTGGCAGAAGCTCCCGCGGCGGATAAGAATGTTGGAATGAATGAAGACAGGCATCTTTACCTTACCGGTTATCGTGGCACTGGGAAGTCAACCATCGGCAGGCTTCTCGCGAAGGAATTGGATCGGCAGTGTGTCGATTTGGATGATCGGGTGGAGGAAATCTCCCAGAAAACCATTCGGCAAATCTTCGAAGAGGGGGGAGAGGAAAGCTTTCGTCGTTGGGAGTCGGAAGCATTGCGTTTGGTCTCAGACGGGGAGCCCTGCGTGATAGCTCTCGGTGGTGGTGCCATTTTGCGAGAAGAAAATCGAAGATTGATTTCGGAAACGGGGCTTTGTTTCTGGTTGGATGCGGATGCGGAAACGTTGCTGCAACGTATCCATGGCGATGTTTCTTCGGCAACCCGGCGGCCAGCTCTGACTGAGCTGTCAGAGCTGGAGGAGATCCGGAGGATGTTGGAAACCCGCCAACCGCTGTATCAACAAGCGAGTGATGGTCGATTGGATGTGTCCAGTGGGCGGCCGGAGGAGATTGCTGCAGAAGTCTTGCGACGCTGGTTGGGTTCGCAATAACCACCTTCAAGATCGATCTGTTGCTGAATCGCAACTTCTCTGTATGCTCGCCGCTGCCCGTCTGATTTTGGAAGCTAGCAGTCTTGCTTCGCCGAATGATCTGATCGCCAAAATGACGCTGTCAGCAGGATTGATAGCGGCTTTTGGAGCCGGTTGGTCTGAAATGTGGAGCGATGATGCTGTTGGCGTTCGGGTGTGAAACATACAAATAAACCGCTGCGATGACAGGATTGGCTGTCGCTGCGGCGAGACCATTGAATCAATTGAATTCAGCAAGCAACGGTTCGGTTTGCATCGCTAGTGTTCGCGGTGCGGTGGCAAATTGGACAATCTGCTACTGCAGATCGGATGTTTGCGGAGCTGATGTTCCATAGCGGAGAAGGAATCAAAAGTGTTTGTTGCAGCTTCAACTGAGTGCTGGCCAGAAGTCGAGCTTCTCGATGCGATCGAAGTCTTGTCCGATCTTGGTTTCACGTCCGTGGAACTTGCTCTTCATGAAACTGGCGGTCTCAAGCCGAGTGAGCTAATTGGGGACATGGATCGCGCCGTTCAGTTGCTGCGGCACACTCATCGACTCGATATCTCTGGTTACAGTGTGCAGCTCGTATCGACTGGCGAACAACACTACGAAGATTTTCTCTGTCTTTGTCGTTTGGCGAAGACCACCAAGGTGGTCAACATCATCGTGCCTTCGAGTGAGCATGGAACCCCGTTCAACGAAGAGGTTGAGCATCTCAAGCGGCTCGTCCAAATTGGGGAGTCCGAGGGGATTCGTGTAAGCGTGCGTAGTCAGCTTGGCTGTCTAAGTGATGACCCCGATACCCTGATGGTCTTGTGCAATAACGTGGATGGTTTGGGCATTTCGCTCGATCCGAGTGTTTACCTTTGCGGTGGTGGCAAAGAAAAGAACATCGAAAAGATCCTGAAATTTGTCTGCAATGTGTACCTTCGAGATTCGAGGCCTGATGCATTTCAGGTAAGTATTGGGCAAGGAGAGATCGATTACGCGAAACTGATCACGCAGTTGGAACGCGAAGGTTACGATCGAGCTCTAACAGTTCACATGGTCCCAGTGGATGACTTGGATCACCGGGTCGAGCTCCGCAAACTGCGTCGTCTGCTCGAATCGCATCTGTAGGTCAATCTTGGTTACGGCTGATCTGATCACGTGAGGTGAATCGCCACGATGTCCGAATCCTCGTTGCATCGATCGAGCTTCGCGCGGTACGTCGAAATCTTCAGAGATGCGTTAAGGCAAAATCAAAGAGATTCTGCTTCAGTATCAACGTCTCGCTCCGCGATGGCACCTCAACTCGCTTACGGCAGGCATCGAGGGCCGGTGATCGGTGAAGTCAGGCGGGCGGCAGTGTTGATTGCACTCTACGTTGATCCCGCTCAGGGTTGGGTCGCGCCGCTCACCCTTCGGCCAGATGACCTTGAACATCATCCCGGACAGATCTCTTTCCCGGGTGGGCGTGTCGAGCTCAATGAGAGTGAAGAGGAGGCGGCCCGGCGTGAGTTCGCCGAAGAATTGGGTCTCGTCCCAAGGCAAGCGGTCATCGTTGGTGAGTTGTCTCCGATTTTTGTTTACGCGAGTCATCATCTTGTCTCGCCATTTGTGGCAGTGATGCCCAAGCCTTCGCTGGCTTGGGATCCAGATCCTCGCGAGGTGGCTGAGGTGATTGAGCTTCCTTTGGCAAGCCTGTATCAGCCCAGTTCGAAAGGGAGGATTCGTCAAGTTGCCGAATGGAATCAACCTCGTTCGATGAGCAGCGATGTTTCCGAGAAATTAATTGACCGGGAGACTGAATCGCTGCCTGAGGGGCAGTGGTTGCCAGAAAATGTGACCGGGCAGGGGGCTGAGCATCCCGCGTTGATGTTTGAGGCACCTGCTTTTCGGCACGGGAGTCATTGGATTTGGGGAGCTACCGCGATGATGTTGCACGAATTAGGTGCCGCCTTACCAAGTGAGTTGCTGCCCCTCGCAGGGGCATCTTCCGTCGAAAGATCTCCGATGCGGCCAAATTGACACCTCCGCAACCAATCCTACAATGCTGTCAGATCTGGTCGCTCCGATACGATGCTCTTGAGCAGGCACTCGCCGAGATCGGAGGCTTGTTTGTTGTCTCGACGCTCATTACTCCACTCCATTCGTTCAAGGTACCCTCAGTATGGCTTCTGACGCAGTTTTGCAATTCAGTGACGACAACTTTAGCGCGGAAGTGCTCTCCTCCGATGGGGTCGTTCTCGTCGATTTTTGGGCACCTTGGTGTGGCCCGTGTCGGCAGATCGCACCGATGATTGACGAGTTGGCAGCGGAAAATCCATCGGCGAAGATTGGCAAACTGAACATCGACGATAGCCCCGGAATTGCGTCGCAGTACGGAATTAGCAGTATCCCAACGATCTTGATTTTCAAGAATGGTGAGATCGCAGGTAGCTTTCTTGGAGTGCGTCCCAAAGCGGCACTCCAAGATGCCCTAGATGCGGCTGCGAACTGATTTTGGACTGGTGGTACCGAGCACGTTTCCCTATTTCTAAAAACGTGTGGCTATCACCCTCGATACACTTGGCGAGCCCGGCACCGACTTGGTGTATCGGGCTCGTTTCGTTTCGGTGGCGACGATTGTTTTGGACGGAACAAAGAAGGAAAACGGTAAAGTAACAATGTCAGAAAACTATTCAGTCGGACCGAATAGCCTCGCTGCCTTCGAACGGGCGAGACAATTGATGCCCGGTGGGGTGAACAGCCCAGCACGTGCTTTTGGCGCCGTTGGCGGTTCACCGCTGTTCATCAAGCGTGCTCAGGGGCCTTACCTGTACGACATCGATGATCGAAAGCTGCTCGATTACATCGGCTCGTGGGGACCGATGATTCTTGGTCACGCCCACCCAGAGGTCATTGAAGCGGTCATCCAAGCGACCGGACGTGGCACAAGCTATGGTGCCCCGACCGAGGCAGAGTCTGGTTTAGCCGAGCAAATCATTGAAGCGGTGCCGAGTATCGAAAAAGTACGTTTGGTAAGTAGTGGGACCGAAGCGACCATGAGTGCAATCCGTGTGGCTCGCGGTGCAACCGGTCGACATAAAATCATTAAGTTTTCCGGCAACTATCACGGTCATGTCGACAGCCTTTTGGTCGCCGCAGGTAGTGCTGCCGCGACCCTTGGCGTTCCCGATTCACCTGGGGTTACCCCTGGTGCCGGTCAGGATACTTTGGTCCTCGATTACAACGATAGCGAAGCCGTTCAACAGGCTTTCGCCACGCATCGAGGTGAAATTGCTGCCGTGATACTCGAGCCCGTTGTCGGCAACATGGGCTGTGTTCCAGGTGAACCGGAGTTCTTGAAGACTCTGCGCGAAGAGACTCGCAAGGACGGCGCTGTCCTCATTTTTGATGAGGTGATGACTGGCTTTCGTCTCGCTTTGGGCGGTGCGCAGGAACGTTTCGGCATCACGCCAGACATGACCACCTTGGGGAAGATCGTCGGTGGTGGAATGCCCTTAGGGGCGTACGGTGGTCGTGCAGACATCATGGACCAGGTGCTTCCCGCGGGGAAGGTTTTCCAAGCCGGAACCCTGAGCGGAAATCCGGTTGCGGTCGCTGCAGGTAGCGCCACGTTGCGGTTGCTACGGGACGAATCACCCTATGAGTATCTCGACCAGATTGGCGAACGGTTGGCCGTCGGAGTTGCGAAAGCTGCAAGTGACGCAGGTGTGCCACATTGTGTTCAACAGGTTGGCAGCATGATGACGTTGTTTTTCCAACCCGATTCGGTTCGGAATTGGCCCGATGCCGATCGCAGCAACCGAGAGCATTTTGCAAAGTATTTCTGGGGCATGATCGATGAGTCCGTTTACATGCCGTGCAGCCAATTTGAGGCGTTGTTCATCAGCCGTGAGCACACCTTGGAGATGATTGATCAAACGATTGAGGCTGCTGGGAGAGTGCTTTCCGGTTTTTAGATGCTTGGGGGATTGCCCAAGACCCATCTCGCCCCTCTCTAGAGCCGCCATTTTGCGTGTCTTGTGGCTGATTAGCGAAGAAGAAACGCCTCAAGACCGTTAGAGCTTCGCTAGTGTTCAGTTTTTGCCGCAAATCACTTGAGACGCGAATCTTTTTGAACCTTTCCCCCCACAAGAAGGTGTGTTTTGGACCGCGACGGCGATACATTATTGACCGACGTGAATCACTCGGACTGACTCGTTGAGCGTCCGTTGTGGTTCGGTTTTCCGCCGATCTTTCCAGACATGAAAGCCTCACGATGTGCTTGCTGGCCGTTCAGTATCGCTTGGTTCCCGAAAGCCCAATCTTGGTCGCAGCGAATCGCGAGGAGTACTTTGATCGTCCCAGCCTTCCGCCTTCGATTCAGTCAGGCAAGCCACGGGTTCTCTGTGGGATGGACCAGAAGGGTGGCGGCACTTGGTTGGGTGTGAATCAGAACGGCGTTTTCGTCGGTCTTTGTAACCGAGCAACAAGTGTGCCTCTGTTCGGGCAACGCTCGAGAGGCCTGTTGGCATTGGATCTGATGCGTTGCTCTTCTGCAGACCGAGCCTTGGAGAAGGCCGAAGCGGAATTTGCCAAAACCCGGTATGACGGCTGCAACATCATCATTGCCGATGCCAACAGCGGTTATGCCATTCACGCTGATGAACGTCAGGAAGTGGTCGAGCTTAAGGATGGATTGAATATCATCGGGGCTCGCAACTTGAACGATCCCGAGGATCAACGAGTTCAGATGGCCCGTCGGCTGCTGACCCTTCAGACCCTTGATTCGCCCGTTAAATTCTTGGCCGTTGCTAGCAAGGTATTTGCACGATCGCCAGTTGGTCCCGGTCGGCCGAGCATGGTGGTACGCAACGGGGATTACGGAACTGTTAGCAGCACCCTGATCGCCTTGGGCGTGAAGCCTCGGGATGCGATCTATCAATTCAGCAACGGTGCACCGGATCAGGTGAAGTACGAAGATTTCTCGCCAATGCTCCGAGATATTCTTTCTCGAGGGCTTCGCGAGGCACGCACCAAGGCTAAAGCTCAGGGTTAAGCGTCGAGACGCCGATTCGGTCGAGACGCCGATTAGACTGCATCTTTGCCGCAGGCGATGCCGATAACCCATCTGGGGTATGCTTGTTAGCGGCTGCGCACACTGCGGCGCAGCACGCCGGACTCGCCCCGCTGGCGATGACCGGAGATCAAGCGGTATCGCGAGAGACAATCGGTTTAATGATGCAGTAACCACGGGTGTGTGGATTCGATGATCGACCAATTGCAAGGCACGACGTGCATGGTGACAGGTGGCGCGGGCTTCATCGGCTCGCATTTGACCCACGCTCTTTTGCAGGCCGGCGCCAAAGTTCGAGTGCTTGATAATTTGAGCACTGGGTTTGAGGCCAATTTGGATAGCTTTGATTCGGCCGGTGTTGAGTTCATCCGAGGAGATGCATCGGATCGCGAGACGGTCAAACGCTCGATGGAAGGCGTTGATTATGTCTTTCATCAGGCGGCGATGGCGAGTGTGCCTCGTAGCATCCGCGAACCGGCGTTGTGCCATGCTTGGTGTGCAACCAGCACGGTTGAACTTTTGCACGCGGCTTCTGAGGCGGGAGTGAAGCGATTGGTGTTGGCATCCACTAGCGCTGCTTATGGGGATTCGCCATTTGTCTCCAAGCGAGAGTCTGATGCTGTCGCTCCATTGTCTCCCTATGCCGCAGCCAAGCTAGCAGCGGAAGCCTACTGTCGAGCTTTCGTTACCAGTTTCTCCATGGAAGCGGTGATCCTTCGTTATTTCAATGTGTTCGGCCCGCGTCAGGATCCTCAAAGCGAATACAGTGCGGTGATTCCACGATTCGTCTCCATGATTCTGTCCGGAAAGCAACCGATCATTTACGGCGACGGTGAGCAGTCTCGCGATTTCGTTTTCGTGGGAGATGTCGCGAGAGCGAACCTTTTGGCAGCGACAACGCCCGGTGTCTCCGGTGGTACCTTTAATATTGGTCGAGGCGAACGAACTTCTCTGCTGGAGTTATTAACGAAACTCAGTGAAATACTTGGCAAGCAAATTGACCCGATTCACGAACCGGCACGAGTGGGTGACATCCGAGATTCACTCGCCGACATCAATCAAGCTAGGTCAGCTTTGGGGTTTGAACCTCAGGTGTCAATCTATGACGGGCTTGCTCAGAGTGTGGATTACTACCGAAGTGTGATTTAGCCTCGGCGATGGTCGCTGGCATCAGTCGAGAGATTCGAGTGTGACCGCTTCTTGTTCGTTGTCGCTGTTTTCTGTGTCGTCGCGATAATAGGTTCTAACGGACGGTGGCAGCGGATTGATTGCAAGTTGATCTTTGATGAATCCCTGGTTCTTCGCTTCCCGTAGCATGTTGATCACGTCGCCATAGCAACCACCGACTTGAACGACTCCGGCGATGACATCATCGGGTGAGGTGGAGACAACCACGCGTCGATCCTGCTCGCCTGCTTGAAAGCGACTGATTCGCAAGAGTTCTTCTGGATGATTTGGGTCTGGTTTGAGCATGATCCCGCCGGGGAGCATGAGGAAGGTGGAGATCTCCATTGGGTGGACATCGCCGATCAGCACCACTTCAGGTTCTTCTTCGATGGAGACGGCGATCGCTGGTGAGCTCTGCGAGGGAAGTTCGTAAAGTGTGAGCGGACCAAGCTCGCTGCCACCGAGGACTGCTTTTCCATCGATTCTTCGACGGATTGAGCAGAACGCGCCGTAGCGAGTTTCCAAACTTGGTTCGTTAGTTAGACGACGGAGTGCATCGATTGCGAGTTGTTGCTCGACGCCTTGCAGGGCGATGAGTGATGAGTAGCGAAACGCTGCGACTTCCCGTGCAGCGGCCTCGAGTGGTTCGATTGATTCGACTCGATCGAGGTAGGCAAGAGCTTCAGCTGCGTAGAAGCGTAGTTCGGGGTTGCTTGCTTCCAGGCCATCTAGCAAGGTCGGAACGGCACTCTCTCCGAGAGCTTCGAGTTGGAGTGCGGCGTCAGCAGCGGTTTCAGGCGACTGAAGTCTCATCGCAAGGTCAGCAAGTCTTTCTTGGCGGCCGCTCATCTCAGCCTTGATGCCGATCGCTTGGATGACCTGCATCATGCGTGGGACGTTGTCGCGGTATCTCGGATGAACTTCGATTTCGATGAAATCATCTTCGATAGCAGTCGCGATACCTCGACGAGTTGTTCCGTCAAAGAAAAAGAGTCGACGGTTGATCGCATCGGCAATCGCTTTGGAGAGTTTTGCGTGTTGATATTCAGGTCTTAGGATCAGCCCCAGTTTCCGAGTGACTTGAACGCGTCCACCGGAGAGGATCCGTCCTTCGTTTCTGAGAGTTTCGTCTTCGTTCGGCTGGTAGTCCGCCCTCGTCAGGATTGAGCCTTGTCCGATGGCGAGGACATCACTTTGGCGGACGATGTTTTGCAACATCCTCTGCTCTCGAAGACGTGTGTCCAAAAGCCATCCATGATGGAGATCAGAGACGCGACTTTCTTTGGGGGCGACTACTCGAATGTCAATCAAGTCACCGCGTTTGGCGCCCGGAGGAATCAACGCAAGGACTCTCACCAGAGCGGTGTCGTCAGTCTCGAGCCATTGGTTGGGAGCGATCACATCGTGTCTCTTCATCTCTTCGAGAAGTTGATCGCGAAAAATGGAGGGGTCCGGTGGACCGCCGGTGCCGGGCAGTGCGTTAACCGCGCCCACACCTTCGATCCGTAGCGGGCGGAGACCTTGGATTACGGTTCCATCGCGGACCAAGTCCGGTGGTTCGGGAGCCCTCATCAGTTCCCTGAGTTTTGCCTCGTTCTCAGCCTCTTCAAATCGGCCTGGAAAAAGAGCGTTGCAGCCACCACTGAGCAGGATCATCAATGCCAATAAGGGCAAGTTCCGTTGCGTTTGTGCACGGTTGGATGAAGGATGTGGCGATGAGGTAGGCATGGTGTCCGTTGACGTCCTGTCGTGTGCAGTCGCGACGCATGCTCGTTTTTCGGGCGAGCAAGGGCCGGATTGTTGATTTTTCCGGATTGTTGATTTTTTGAGGTGCAGTAAGTCGAGGTGACTTGACCGCATCGTTGATCAATAGCGGCTTTGGGTGCTGGAAAGCAAGATCAGGCGTTAGATACACCAGTTGGATCAAACGCTGAGAAGACGGAGATTATTTGGGTGGATTTTCCGTTTTTCACACAAAATTGAATCATCTAGCAGCAACCTAAATCTCAAAATACTCGCTCGCTACGGCGGTTGGTTGCTTCAAGGAACCGATGGGGATTGGTGTTTTTACCGAAAAAAGCGATCTCGGATCGATTTTCCGCGGCGGGGCGATTCCGCATTGCCGACAAAAGTTGCGTAATCGAAACCGACTTTCCCGCTCGAAAACAGTTTGTTTTCCTCTGCCTTGAAGCTCTTGACAGAAAAATTACAGCGGGGATACTCTTCGGTTCGCTCGACCCCGTCTTGCGTTATTTGCATGCAATCGTGTTCAGGTCGCCCTATAAAAGTGGCCAGAATGCCGGCAAAACGGTGTCTTTTCGAGTAAGAAAACTCGACTGCGTCCCAACAAAGGGGCGTGGGTCCGATATTCCATAGTGTGGATCAACCCCACCCGAACGACAGTTTTATGCCCACAATTAACCAACTTGTCCGCAAACGCCGGAAACTGAAAAAGAGTCAAAGTAAGTCTCCAGTGCTTGAAAAGTGCCCGCAGAAGCAAGGTGTTTGCTTGCAGGTGCGTACCATGACCCCGAAAAAGCCGAACTCGGCTCTTCGAAAGATTTCCCGTGTTCGCTTGAGTAACGGGAAAGAGGTCACCGTGTACATTCCGGGCGAAGGACACAACTTGCAAGAACACTCGATCGTTCTTGTTCGTGGTGGTCGTGTGCGTGACCTTCCTGGTGTGCGATACCAGGTCGTTCGCGGATCTCGCGACGCACTCGGTGTCGAAGGTCGTAAGCAGTCGCGAAGTCGTTACGGTGCGAAGAAGTAGTTTGCACGCTTTGTTTGACGACTCCGCTCGATGCGGGGCATCGGCAGCAGCAAATGGAGTGTTAGCAGTTGTTTAACGCTCGGAACGTAAAATCAATCACACATCGTTTTTTGTAAGAACCGAAGATGGGTCGAATAACTTCCAGTCGCTCGCAGCTCAAGGGTGACCCCAAACATAACTCTCTACTTGCCAGTAAATTCATCAACTGTTTGATGTTAGATGGTAAGAAGACCACTGCTCAACGAGTCTTTTACGATGCGTTGGACGAAATTTCTCGCCGAAACGAGGTCGCTGATTCATCGTCGATCGAAGTTTTCGAGGCAGCAGTTGAGAACGTGAAGCCATACATCGAAGTTCGCAGCAAGCGAGTTGGTGGTGCAAGCTATCAGGTTCCGATGCAGGTCAATCGCGCTCGTCAGCAAAGCCTTGCACTTCGCTGGATTCTGGGTGCGGTTCGCGACAAGAAAGGTCGCCCGATGCATCTGAAACTCGCCGACGAATTGCTTTCGGCATATAAGAAAGAAGGCGTCGCATACACCAAGCGTGAGAACACGCACCGCATGGCAGACGCCAACAAGGCATTCGCTCACTTCGCTTGGTAGAGCGATTGGGACGCAAAATCTAATTTTAAAACCGCGACGTACCGGCGTCGCGGTTTTTTTGTGTTACTAGCTTGCTAACCTGTGTAAGGTTTGGCTGGCAAGTCTGATTCATTCACATTGAATTCCTTGAAGTTTAAGTCGCATGGCCACGGACATTGCAAAGATTCGTAACATCGGTGTGATCGCACATATTGATGCGGGAAAGACCACGGTTACCGAGAGGATGCTGTACCTCAGCGGTGCCAAGCATCGGGTAGGCCGAGTTGATCATGGAACGACTGATACCGATGATGATCCAGAAGAGCAGGAACGTGGCATTACGATTTTTAGTGCTTGCGTGAAGTACTCTTGGGGGGATTACTCAATCAACTTGCTTGATACCCCCGGGCACGTCGACTTTACCGCTGAGGTGGAACGTTGCCTGAGGGTGCTAGATGGAGCGGTTGTTGTCTTTTCCGCACGTGAGGGCGTTGAGGCACAGAGTGAAACGGTATGGCGCCAGGCTGATCGGTATGGTGTCCCGCGTGTTGTCTTTATCAACAAAATGGATCGTGAGGGCGCAAATTTTGAGTCCGTGTTTAATGAGATAGGCCCACGCCTTGGAGGGAATCCCGTTGCGATTGAGATTCCAGTTGGTCAGGGGCCAACCCATGTGGCGGATCCATTCCGTGGTGTGATCGATCTGATCGATTTGAAGCTTCTCGAGTTTGATCCAGAGACCGAAGGCAAGACGATCGAGGAAAAGGAGATACCTGCTGAGTTGCTCGATGATGCCATGTTGTGGCGAGAGCAGATGCTTGATGCGATCTACGATATCAGTGAGGAGGCTGCCACCCTCGCAATGGAAGAGCAGGAAGTGCCTCGAGAGTTGATCATCGAAGCGTTGAGGCAAGGTTGTATCGATCGAACAATCCAGCCTGTGCTTTGTGGGTCTGCCCTTCACGGGATTGGGGTTCAGCCATTGATGACAGCAGTCGGGAATTTCTTGCCTAGTCCTTTGGATCGCCCGCCGGTGGAAGGTGTTGATCCAAAGAAAACCGACAAGACGTTGACGCGAGCTCCAAAGAACCAAGAACCGTTTTGCGGATTGGTGTTCAAGGTTCTTCCCGCCAAGACAGGCGATAATTACTGGATTCGAATTTATAGCGGCGAGCTTAATCAGAATTCACGGGTCTACTGTCCGAATCGTGATAAGAAGGAAAATATCGCTCAGGTCTGGCAGATTCATGCGACCAAGAAGGATCGTGGCGGTCAGATGGACGCGGTTGGCGCGGGAGATATTTGCTGCGTCATCGGGCCTCGGTTTGCAATTACCGGTGACACCATTTGTGATACCAAGGCAAACATTGCGCTTCCGAGTATTAACTTTGCCGACACCGTTCTGTCGATGGCGATTGAGCCTGAGAGCACCGCCGACAAAAAGAAACTTGAAGAGACTCTGGATATGCTGCGAAGGCAGGATCCGACATTCCAAGCGAGTGAGAGTAGCGAGACGGGGCAAACGCTGATCAGTGGAATGGGTGAGTTGCACTTGGAAGTGATCCAGCATCGATTGACACGTGATTTTGGTTTGAACGTCAAGTTCTACAAACCGAGGGTGAACTATCGCGAGACGATTGGCGGTGCCGCGGATGTGGTGGGCCAATGTAATCGACAGATGGGTGCGACACAGATGTTCGCGCGACTAGGCGTGAAGGTCTCGCCGCTTGAAAATTCGTCTGCACCAGCTCTGGTTTTTGATCGACTCCCGCCGGAGTGTCCCTTGTCCAATGCGGTGCGTTCTGCGGCGATTGATGAGATGAGGGAGCGAGCCAATGGTGGTGGATTGTTGGCAGGCTTTCCGCTCTCAGGTGTTCGTATCGAGGTTTGCTCGGCGGAGATTCATGAAGAGGGGAGCGACGAGGTCGCATTCCGAATCGCGGCAGGCGACGCTTTTGATCGAGCAATGCAGCAGGCGGGGCCCGTTTTGCTTGAGCCGTTGATGAAGGTCGAAGTCACGACGCCGGAAGACTATATGGGTGAACTGGTGGGTGACCTGCAGCAACGGCGAGCGATCATTTCTTCGACGGAATCAAGGGGAATGATGACGGTCATTACCGCACACGCTCCGCTCAAAGAGCTCTTCGGATACTCTGGGGCGGTTCGTAGTCTCTCTCAGGGCCGCGCAGGGAGTAGCATGGAGCCTTTGGGCTATCAGCCCGCTCCCAAGGAAGATGCCGACGCTTTTCAGTTTTAACTGATAAGCGATCCTGCTGATTTGGCCTGTTTTTTCAACTTTTGAGGATGGTTTTCGGCTTGTTTGAACCATTCGCTGGCCCGTTTTCGACTAGAAATACGCTGAACCTCTCGTTGGAATTGATATCTGCGGTGAACCGAATCGTTACACTGGACGAAGAACCGGCGTTGCTCGATCTTTGACGCTTCCCTACGATCCCCTGCAGCTTTAGTTCGTCCTTTCTCGCCAGTTTTCGATTTGCGCGAGGAAGCGTGTGACACCGAGTTCAGTTTCGGTGGGCACCGCACTAACGGCTCGGAACGTAAATTGAATTTTGCATCGCGTTTTGCTTCGAGAGTCTGGGATTTATTGACGTTTGGTTGAGCGCACCTTGGTCACCCCTCCTTTTATCGTTGCTGACAAGAATCCAGGAAATCACAATGGATAACCCTCCACGGCTGTTCTCTAGCACCCGCTTATTGTCACTAGCGCTCGTCGCCTGCTTGCTCGGTCAGGCACCGGTTCTCGCTCAGGATGTCGCTACCGACTCAGGTAATGGTCAAGCTTTTTCCTTGGGTGAACCACCAGCGCGTGATGGTCGTGTCGCACGGTTGATCGCGGCTCTGATGCCTCGCAACCACATCTCGGCTAAGCGTCTGGATGACACGATCAGCGAGCGAGCTTTGCGGCTCTACATCAAGTCGCTTGATCCGTTGAAGTTGTACTTCCTTCAAAGTGATATCGATGAATTCGAGGAAGCCAAGCTCGAAATCGATAACATGGTTCAGAACGGTGATCTTGGTCTCGCCTATGAGATATTTACCCGCTTCATTCAGAGAGTCGACGAGCGAGTTGCCGTCGCAATGGAACTGCTCGACAGTGATTTCAACTTTGAAAAAGAAGAATCGATCATTACTGACCCAGATGAAACCGAGTACGCCGAGACCGCCGAGGAAGCCCGCGATCGTTGGCGACGTCAAATCAAGTATGCCATTCTCGACCTAAAAGACGATGAAGCGGAAGATTACATCGATCAGTTGCGTCGTCGCTACTCGCGTTACGCAAAGCGATGGAAGCAGACCGATAACGATGATCTCCTCGAGATGTTTCTCACCTCGGTGACGACTGCTTACGATCCACACTCAACCTACATGTCTCCTGGAACCCTCGATGATTTTCAGATTCAAATGAGTCTAAATCTTGACGGGATCGGTGCACAGCTTCGAGAGAAAGACGGCAACACCGTTGTCTCACGCGTGATTCCGGGTGGTGCGGCCGCCAAGCATGGTAAGCTGAAAACCGACGACATCATCGTGACAGTCGGTCAAGGTGAAGAGGGTGACATGGTTGATATCGTTGAAATGCCACTCAACGACGTTGTTGACCTGATTCGAGGTAAAGCCGGTTCGCTTGTTCGCCTAGGTGTAAAACCCGGCGGTGTTGGTAACGTCGAAGAGTACAAAATCACCCGAGCTCGAATTGAACTTGAGGAGTCCGCGGCTCGCGGCGAGATTATTGAGCATCATCTCCCCGGTGCTGAGGAAACATTCAAGATTGGTTACATCAACCTGCCCAGCTTTTATCTCGATATGGATGCTGCTCGGCAAGAGAAGGCCGATTTCCGCAGTAGCACACGCGACGTCCGTCGCATCCTAATCGATTTTCAAGAGAAAGGCGTCGATGGTCTCGTTTTGGACCTGAGCAAAAATGGTGGGGGAAGTTTGACTGAGGCAATCAACCTTACCGGACTGTTCATCGATCGTGGTCCCGTGGTTCAAGTCAAGAATTCTGATGGTTCGATTCAGCAGTACGCTGACGAAGAGAGCGGAACGACTTGGGATAAGCCATTGGTTGTGATGACCAGTAAGTTCAGCGCTAGTGCTAGCGAGATCTTTGCTGGTGCGATCAAAGATTACGGCCGAGGGATTGTTGTCGGCGACCCTGCCACCCACGGTAAGGGAACCGTTCAAACGCTAATGGATCTTGGCCAACAGTTATTTGCCCACAATCGCGCAAACTACGGAGCGTTGAAAGTAACGCTGCAGCAGTTTTACCTTCCTGATGGACAAAGTACTCAGCGTAAAGGTGTGGCTGCTGATGTTGTGTTGCCAAGTATCACTGCGAAGATGGATGTCGCTGAGGGTGATCTTCAGTACGCGTTGGAGCATGATGTGGTCAAGGGAGCTAAGCATTCCGTCTACAACATGGTTCCCGTTGATCTTCTGGATCAGATTCGTGTGCGAAGCGAGAAGCGAGTCACTGAGGATGAGGAGTTTGCGGACTTGTTGAGGAGAATCTCATCCTATGTCGCTCAGAAAGAGGAAAACTCTGTTTCCCTTCAAGAGTCAGCTTTTGTCGAGAGAAGGAAAGAACTCGAATCGCAAAACAAGGATGAAGAAGAAGAGTTGGTCGAGCAGATGAATGACGGAGTCGTTTATCGAGATGGATTTTACAATCGTGAAGTCATGAATATCGTCCATGACTACATTGATGGTCTGAGAGATAAGAAACTCGACAACGCTGGCTAATTGAGTCCTCTTTGCGAAGACTCGCAACCTGTCAAATCTAAGCTCGGCCACTCGTGGGTCGAGCTTTTTTATTGGATCGATACCTGCATAGGTTCGATCTCCACTCATTTCCGAAACTTGCTGGATTAAGGCTTGGCGTCGCGAGTGATGTACCAGGCGGTTGGGCTAATTAATTGTGATGGATACTCAGTTGGTGCATACTGCTCAGACCAAACATTCCCCAATGCCTCTCGCTTTCCTTCACCGGCAACGAGGAACCAAATGTTTCTGCCGGAGTTGATTGCTGGAGCGGTGAGTGTGTACCGAAAGGTATTCATTTGCTCGACCCAATTCTCAACGAACCAACGCTCTTTTTCCTGCAAGGCTTTGGTGCCGGGGAACAGGGATGCTGTATGAGCATCATCTCCGAGGCCGAGTAGAATCAGGTCCCACTCAGGGGTGTCATGTCCGAGGAAATGTCCCCTAAGGATCTTTTCGTATGCTTGAGCACCGATCGCTGGTTGATCGACATCAACGGTGACTGGATGAATGTGACTCTCTGGCGTGTGCTGGTGACGCAGTAGGGTCTCACGAACCATCCGCTCGTTGCTCTGATCGCTATCAGAGGTGACGTTACGTTCGTCTCCCCAGAACCAGTGAATTTGGTCCCAGGGTAGATCCTCTTCAGCTAAGAGTTGGTAGATCCGTCGCGGTGTCGATCCGCCGGACAGCGAGACATTCGCGATGCCTCGCTCGTTTACTGCTTCGCGGATCACGTTAGCGGATGCCAGTGCAACGGCTTGCTGAAGTTCCGCTGTCGTTTCAAACGAGATGGGGTGCTTGTTGGAGGTGCTCATTCAAAAGATTCTTCTTTGCTTGGGAATTGTCCTGTGCGGATCGCTTGGCAGTAGTCTTGAGCGGCCTGAGTAATGGCGTCACGAACATCCGCAAATTGTTTGACAAACTTGGGGAGGTAACCCGAGTTGAAACCAATCATGTCGTGAGTCACTAGGACTTGTCCCGAAACATGAGGCCCAGCGCCAATTCCGATTGTTGGAACGGAGACGGCGTCGGTGATTGCGCGACCGATTTCGGTGGGGACACATTCAATCAAAACACAAAAGGCACCAGCTTGTTCAGCTGCGATTGCGTCAGCCAGCAATTGTTCCGTTTGTCTTTGGATTCGGTAGCCACCCTCAACGTGAACACTCTGTGGTCTTAAACCCACGTGCGCCATCACTGGAATGCCCGCGGTGACAATCGCCTCAATGCGATTGGCCTGTTCGGCTCCCCCTTCGAGTTTGACTGCATGGCATTTCGTCTCTTTCAGAACTCGTGCGCTTGCTTCAACACTTCGGTTGATCTCAAGCTGACCTTCGGGGAAAGGAAGGTCAACCACCACCATCGATCGCTTGGCTGCCCGTCCGACCATTTCGGCGTGATAGAGCATCTGGTCCATGGTGACAGGGAGAGTGGTTTCGTGACCTTGAACCACCATCGCCAACGAATCGCCCACCAGCAGGACATCAACTCCAGCTGAATCCAACGCTTCGGCTGTCGGGTAGTCATAGGCGGTGAGCATGGAGATTGCGATTCCATCGCCTCGCATTTTCTGTAGCGTTTTCGTTGTCACGCGGCGTGGGAGATTTGCGGGCCGGGGATTGCCGTTGTTGATATGGCTCATGGAAACGATCGCTTCAGTTACGGGACGGCCACCGCTCAGCGAGGTTGGCTCTGATAGCGTCTGAGTTTAAGCGGTCGAGATCTGATACCAATAGGGTGGGAGAGCGAGGATTTTGCTTTTTTACGGGCTGTGAGCGGTTTTCTGTGTTCGGGACTCTTTTTTGTGCTCAACTTTTTGTGCTCTACGCTGGGACAATGTTTCCTTATGAAGTGAACCGATCGTTACAATTGCGACCGGCAAAGGGGCTTAAGTCCGTGTGGCCTCGGTTTGTACGTTGTCGAGGGCATTTCACTGCGATGGAGTTTGAGATGTTGAAGGTTTGTTTTAAGACTGGTAGCCGGCGGGGTAACTTACCGGCCCAGAGTGCTGTGGTGCTTTTGGCTATTGGCTCACTGGTTTGCTCAGTGGATTCAACGATGGCTCAGAACGCGGGGTTTGGTAACACGCCGCAGGGAGCGAATCCATCTGCTGTCGGTGGGTTTGGTGCGAATCAAAACATGGTCACGCAATTTCGCGGCAAGCTAAAAGGCTTTCAACGCGGTGTTGTGTTGGTTCAAAAAGAAGATGGCACCGATGTCATGGTGCAGATGCCCGAGAACATCAATAGCTTTCAATTTGTTGCCTTAGCCAAACCAGCTTTTCTACAGCGTGGACAACTTGTTCGCCTTTCTGGGACCTTCAATCCCGTTAATGGAATGGCCATCACGCCGATCAATAAAGTTGAACTCTTCCAGCCCGTAAGCGGAAAATTGACCGGTGGCACGCGTGAACAGTTTGTTCCTGGTGTTTACCCCGAAAAGCGAGGCGAGAATCCACAGGCTTTTGCGGAGCCGATTCATTGTCGAGTTGTCGGTGGTGTTATGGGGCTCAATGCTAATGGTCTTCTTGCGGTTCAGGCCGGAGGACGTCCGCTTCAGATTCCACTCGCCCAAGATGCAACGTTCGAAATACGCTACAACAATTTATCGCTCGCTCAGGAAGGCGATGAAGTGAGTGTTTCAGGGTTCTATCAACCGCCAGACGAGACTCGGATTCGTGCTGAGCGAATCACCATCACGACAGACCGTGTGTATGGCGAGTTTTCTGAGGAGCCACCCAAGAGGAACTCGAGGCGTCGACCCACTCGCGACGCAGACGGTCAAGAAAAGGAAGCTGCTGAAAACGCATCTGGTGATGGAGCACAAAAAATTGGTCCTGATCAGCCGCAGGCGGCAGAGGGGGGTGCGAAACCTCAGTTGGAAATCGCACCCCAAAATGCTGAGTAGTGAAAAAATGCTGACTGGCTACCTTCGGTCAGCGAATTGTTTGTACTCGTGTAGTGGTAAATCCTTTAAAATTCCAATCATTGTCGCCGTTTAAAAAAAGATGGTTTGAATTAAGGGTACCGTGCTTCCCCCGTTCTTTGTCCTTCACTCTGAAATAGAAACATGAAAACTCGCATCCTGCTTGCTGCTACCATCGCAGCAGCTTTGTCTTTCACTGGTTATGACAGGCATCATCTTTCCGCTCAGGATCTGAAGGTAGGATCCGCCGCACCTGAATTGGCGATCGAGCATTGGCTTCAGGATGGAAACGGTTTTTTCAAGCCAGTGACGAAGTTCGAGAAGGGAAAGGTTTACGTTGTTGAATTCTGGGCAACATGGTGTGGTCCCTGCATTCAAAGTATGCCTCACTTGGCCGAGATTCAAAACAAGTATCGCGGCCAAGGTGTTCAGGTGATCAGCGTCTCCAATGAAACCGTCGAAGAAGTTAAAGATCTCCTGGGCAAGAATCACCCGCAAACGGGTAAGCCATTCTCTGAGTTGACATCAGCGTGGTGTTTGACCACTGATCCTGATGGGTCGGTTTACAAAGACTACATGGAGGCATCCAAGCAGGGAGGGATTCCCACTGCTTTCCTTGTTGGTAAAACAAGCGAAATCGAATGGATCGGTCATCCGATGGACATGGATGGACCGCTCGAAGCTGTTGTGAACGATACTTGGAATCGCGCTGACTTTGAAAAAGAAATGTCGTTGCAGCAGGCCTTGCAGGCCAATATGCAAAAGGTCTCGATGCTTGCAGGGGCAGGCAAGTTTGATGAAGCGGTCCAATTGGCTCAAGAGCAGCGCAAGGCAACCGAAGGCACACCGCTCGAGGCTCAGTGGACCAGCATTCAGTACCAACTGAAGTTGATGGGTGGGATGATTGACGAGGATGTGCTGTCCCACTTTCGCGGGAAACTCACTGAGATGAAAGGTGATGCTTATGCGGTAGGGCAGTTTGCTTACACTCTCTACGGCCAGATCAAGCAAGGTGCGGATGTTGGAGTACTTGCGAGTGAAACGTTAAACTCGCTCCAAGCTGAAGTGGAGGGTGCTGATGCGGAAATGTTACCACTCTTGTTCAATACGATGGCTCTGTTGAAATCGGAGACCGGTGACCTTGCTGGTGCAGTTGCCGCGCAGCAAGCTGCAATAGATGCAGCACCAGACGAAAGAGTTAAGAAACGCTTGTCGACATTGCTCGAGGATCTTCAAAAACGACTCGCTGATTCCCAGAAAAGCTCAGAGTAGAGCAACCCGAAGGGCCTCGTTAGAGGTCAGTGTGACAAGGGTGAAGCGAACTCGGTGGTTCTGCATAGAGTCGCCAACAGTCAAAGAATTAGCTGTTCAAAAATCTCTGACCAAGAAGCTTACGAAAAAAGCCGCCACGGATGCACCGTGGCGGCTTTTATTTTTGTTCCCACTCGCAGGGTTTAAGCCCTTATTCCTAGCCAAGCATATAGGCTTCTTCACCATGTTCTGAGACGTCCAAGCCACGCTGCTCACTTTCGAGACGCACGCGGATACCGATGATCGCATCGATTCCTTTAAGAAGGATGAAGCTTCCCGCTCCCGCGAAAACGATTGTGATGAAGACCGCAACGATCTGTCCAATTAGTAGATCGGGGTTGCCACTCGATTCGATCAATCCAATTGGTTCTCCATCACTGACATTCCAGCAAGCGCGAGTCGCGAAGACGCCAGTCAGGACAGCGCCGAGGATTCCACCCACACCGTGCACACCAAATGCATCCAATGCATCATCGTAGGCAAGGCCATGTTTGAGCTTTGAGCACGCGAAGTAACAGAGGATGCCCGCGCTTAAGCCCATGAAGATTGCGGGCATTGGTTGAACAAATCCAGCTGCCGGCGTGATGCAAACTAGCCCAGCAACCGCACCGCTGCTCGCACCAAGGACGGTCGGCTTGCCAAGTGCAAACCACTCCGTTGTCGCCCAGGCAATTGCGCCCGCTGCGGCTGCAAAGTGAGTGACTGCAAATGCACTGCTGGTCAAACCATCTGATGCCAGTTCGCTACCCGCATTGAATCCAAACCAACCGAACCAAAGCATGGCGGCACCCAACGCGGTGTAGGTCAGATTGTGAGGCTGCAAAGGTTCCTTCAAGAATCCCATTCGAGGGCCAATCAGCAAGGCCGCCACGAGTGCGGAGACACCGCTGCTGATGTGGACGACGGTGCCACCCGCGAAATCCAACGCGCCACCTGCGATGCTCGACTCATTGTAGGACAACGGCCCTCCGTCCCAAACCCAGTGACATAGCGGGCAGTAAATAAAGGTCCCCCAGAGGACCGAATAAATCACCATGGCACTGAATTTCATGCGTTCCGCGAATGCTCCGCAAATCAACGCTGGAGTGATGATGAAAAACATTCCTTGAAAAAGCATGTGTGTCAATCGTGCCATCTCGCCTTCCATCGGAGTGAGCGGTTCACCGAGAGCATCATTCCATTCCCTTTGTACTCCGTTCATGAAAAGGTATTCACCATTGCCGATCCATCCTCCATCACCACCGAAGGCAAGTGAGTAACCGTAGGTCGCCCAGATCACCGTCATCAGTCCCATTAAGAAGATGCACTGCATCATGACGCTGAGGACGTTTTTGCGGCGAACCAGACCACCATAGAACATGGCAAGCCCCGGTGCAGTCATGAAAAGCACCAAGGCACAGCAGACAAGCATCCACGCATTGTGTGTCGCAGCACTTGAGTTGAGGAATTCATCGTCGGTCATCATTCCTTCAGGCACGCCGGTTTCAGGACTCTCAGTTGCTGGGGCTTCAATTGCTGGAGCTTCAGTTGCTGGAGCTTCATCGGCGATGGGTGTTGGATCAACGATCGCTGCGTTGGTATTTGTTGATCCCTCGCTAACTTCAGATAGGGAAGCAGAGGTCTCTTGAGCACTTGCGGTTCGCTCGATAGCAGCGGAACTGATTAGCAGCATGCTAATCACGAGAAGTAGGCGGTAATAACGACTCACGGTGACAACCTTTCGTTGGATGAGCGCATAATGGTAACGTCACCCGCTCACGCTCGACGAAGCGTTTTTGGTTTGGAGATGGCCGCCTTGTCCCGGAGTCTATCGGGACACCACCACCGGTTGAGAGGGTGTGATGAAACAAATTTCGGCGTGTCACAGATGAGCCGTTGCGACTTATAGTCTCCACTCTCCATCCCGCCTGCCTAATAAGATAGACTTTTGCTCTTCCGATTCCTAGCAGGAGAGGAGGTAAGCTACGTGACTTGAATTCCTTTTCCGAGCTCTAATCTTCGTCGGAGCTGAGGACTGCCATGAACGCTTTTTGGCTAATTTCAACACTACCGATCGCTTTCATCCGCTTCTTGCCTTCTTTCTGCTTTTGCAGCAATTTTCGCTTACGAGTGATGTCACCACCGTAGCATTTGGCGGTCACGTTTTTTCGCATTGCGGGCACGGTTTCACGAGCAATCACTCGGCTACCGATCGCAGCTTGCACAGCCACTTCGAACATGTGCCTTTCGATCTCTTTCTTGAGGCGTTTCGCGACAGCTCTACCTCGTCGGTCAGAGTCACCTCGGTTGCAAACAACGCTCAGTGCATCGACTCGTTTGCCATTGACGAGGATATCCAGGCGACACAGGTCCGCTGGTTCATATCCGACCATTTCGTAGTCGAGCGTTCCATAGCCTCTGGTGCAGCTTTTGATTTTGTCATGAAGGTCATAAACCACTTCGGCCAGTGGAATGTCGTAAGTCAACATCGCACGCTGGGCACCAAGGTACTCTTGAGATTTTTGAATTCCCCGTCGTTCCTGGCAAAGCTTCATCACCGCTCCGATGAATTCGTCCGGAACGATAATGTTGCAGCGAACAATTGGCTGGCGAAATTCTTCGATGTCACCGGGGTCGGGGACATCCTGCGGCTTGTGGATGGATAATGTTTCGCCCCGCTTGTTGACCACTTCGTACGTAACATTGGGCGCCGTCTGCACTAGGTCAATGTCGGCTTCGTTTTCGAGACGCTGTTGGACAATTTCCATGTGCAGCAAGCCTAGGAATCCGCATCTGAATCCAAAGCCCAAGGCATCGCTTGTTTCAGGTTCAAATTCAAAGCTCGGGTCGTTCACAGCCAACCGCTCGAGTGCATCACGCAGTTCACTGAAGTCTTGGCCGTCACTTGGGAACAGGCCGCAGTAGACCATTCTCTTTGGACGCGAGTATCCAAGGAGAGCTTCTGCTGCATCACTTCCGGTGCTGGTGACTGTATCACCAATGTGCACATCACCTAAGCTTTTGAGGTTGCAGATGAGGTAACCAACCTGACCTGCTTTGAGTTCATCGCATGCCTGACGCTGCGGCACGAACTGCCCCAACTCAACCACTTCGTGCTGCGAGCCGGCTCGCGCAAACAGAATCTTCTGGCCTTTGCGAACCGTGCCCTGCATGACACGAACATACGTGATCGCGCCGCGATAATCGTCATAGTTCGAGTCAAAAACCATCGCCTGCAGTTTTGCTTTCGGATCACCGGTTGGAGCCGGGATGTTGTCGATGATTGAGGTCAGTAGGTCGTCAACACCTTGCCCCGTTTTGGCGCTCACGCGAACACACTCATCAGGGTCGGTCCCCAATGAGTTCATCATCTCCTCGGCTACCTCCTCGGGACGCGCATGTGTCAGGTCAATCTTGTTGATCACTGGGATGATATTCAGATCGTGTTCCATCGCCGCGTAGGCATTCGCGACTGTCTGCGCTTCAACACCCTGGAAAGCGTCAACCAGCAGCAGTGCACCTTCGCAGCAGGCGAGTGATCGGGAGACTTCATACTGGAAGTCAACATGGCCTGGAGTGTCGATCAGGTTCAGCTCGTAGGTCTCTTTGCCTCGCTTGAATTTCATGCAGACGGCGCGCGCCTTGATGGTGATTCCTCGTTGACGCTCGAGCTCCAAATCATCCAGCAGTTGTTCCTTCATTTGACGAACCGTTACCGTGCCAGTCTGTTCCAACAGACGGTCGGCGAGGGTGCTTTTGCCGTGATCAATATGGGCAATGATGCAGAAGTTACGAATATGTTTTGACATGCTGGTTTTGGTTACAACCGTTAGGTGTTGTCTGATTCCATTGCCGATTCGGCTAACCGACGAGAGGGGCAGGATCAAAAGGTGAGATGTCTGGTTTTGTGCTGGATTATCATCCGTCGGCTCGGTCTCTGTACCGCACTAGACGGGGGAGGTTTCACGATTCGCCCCGATTTTTAGCTTTGTACTCTTTTCTTGCATATCCGGCTGCCCCAAGGTAGCCGGCAGCGGGGCCAAGACGAGCGAATTTTATGCTAGTTCCCGAGAAAACCGAATCGAAGGTGTGTTGTCGAAATTCTTGGGTGATTCCTTGCAGAAAACGCCTTCCGATTGGGCAGTTTTCGCCGCCAAAGTTCATGGCACCGCCAAGGACGACCGATCCGGGGTCGAGAATGTGAACCAAGCTCGTGATGCCGATGCCGAGCCAACGAGCGGTGTCATCAATGACTTCGAGTGCAAATGTATCGCCCTCAGTTGCAGCCTGATGGACCTGTTTCGCCGTGATCATCGATTCCTCGGCAGCAAGTTCCCGAGTTAGGCAACTGACTGCCCCGTCGCGAAGTTTCTGTGTCGCGAGCATCGAAACGGCACTCGCTGAACCGTATGCTTCCAACTGGCCACGACCACCACCCCAGATGCAAAGGCGAGCATCGGGTGAGGGGTCAACCATCATGTGTCCGACTTCCCCAGCAAAACTGTTCGTTCCGTTAACCAACTCTCCGTTGGTCACAATGCCACCACCAACACCTGTCCCGAGAGTTAAAAAGAGCATCGACTGATCAGACTGTCCGCTACCGAGCCAAAATTCCCCGTAAGCAGCTGCGTTGGCATCATTCTGGAACGAAACGGATCTCGCCGTTCGCCGCTCCATTTCTTTCACAATGGGGAAGTTGTTCCAGCTCGGAAGCTGTGGTGGTTCAACGAGTGTTCCCGCAGGCAGGTCCATTGGCCCCGGTGCGCCAATCCCAATTGCAAGTGCCGCAGAAATCCCTGGATTTGATGTTTCTTGGGTGTGAATCAGATCCGAGACTCGCTCCATCGCTCGCTCAGGACCCTCGGATTGATTGGTGGGAAGGCTTGCTTGGAAGACGGTTTGGCCCATCGAATCCACCAAGCCGATTTTGATTTGCGTACCGCCGATATCGATCCCCCAAAATAGCGATCGTTCCGCGTCATTGATCTGATTCAACTTGGTTTTCCTGTATCCATCCAATTGCTTGGGGAAGTCCTGACTTACGTCAGCGGACGTCGGGTAAGATTATAGGATTCGAGCGGATCCACCACAACGAGTTGGCGGTTTCGGTGTGAGTCGCGAACGCCAAAAGGAAGGCTTAAGAATCGGATGGTTGCGGCTCAGCTTTTTCGATCGGTGCTTCAGTCATCCCCTTTTGGTTTTAGTTGCTTTTGGCCTGCTCTAAGCCTGCAGTTTTGTCAAACTGTTATGATTCTTTAGTGAGCGAGGGGATGTGGTTGATTCACCCGTAGGCAGGATTTGACGTTGAAAGCGGTTTATCTGACAGCTGGTGCTGCTGGCATGTACTGCGGCAGTTGTATGCATGACAACGCTCTGGCTAAAGCTCTGCGCCGTCAAGGTGTTGATTGTGTTCTTCAGCCTGTCTACACCCCCATTCGCACTGACGATTCCAGTGTTGCAACGCACCAGATGTTCTTTGGTGGGATCCATATCTATCTATTACAGCAGTTTCCTTGGCTGGGATATTTACCGCGTTTCATGCGTCGTTGGTTGGATTGGGAGCCTTTGATTCGCTTTGCCACACGGAAATCCGCATCGTATGACGCAAAGCAACTCGGTGAACTCTCCGTTTCAATGTTGCAGGGTAGTCACGGACGACAAGCAGATGAAGTGGATCGTTTATCTCACTGGCTTAGTGATGAGATGCAGCCGGATGCAATCCTTTTTACGAATCTCCTGATTGGTGGTAGCTTGCCTGAGATTGGCGAGTTGTTGCCGCAGGTAAGACGCATCGTCTTACTGCAGGGAGATGACATTTTTCTTGATCATCTGCCGCAAGCCGAGCGAACTCAGGTTCTCGATTTGTGTCGATCGCTTGTTCCTCATGTCGATTGCTTTGTCACTCACAGCCAGTTTTACGCAGATAAGATGTCTGACCTGCTGAGAGTACCCCGAGAACGGATGGTGGTGACTCCGCTTTCGATTGACTTGGATCCTTTCGATCACGTTGAGGGGGCAGTCGAACGATCCGCGGATGAATTTCGGATTGGTTATCTTGCTCGGATTGCTCCAGAAAAAGGTCTCCATCATCTCGTTGAGACTTTTATCGATTTAGCGAAGCTTCCAGGTAATGAGAATCTCACTCTACATGTAGCCGGTTGG
This sequence comes from Rubripirellula sp., assembly GCA_022425745.1. GTDB lineage: Bacteria > Planctomycetota > Planctomycetia > Pirellulales > Pirellulaceae > Rubripirellula. Next base: position 14,260 of record JAKMEW010000410.1, on the reverse strand, counting down.
CTGGGTGAGCATCAACACGACTATTTCGGTGGTCTCACTAAGAAGATTAAGGATGCTAAGCTTGAACATCGGTTTGTCTATCACGGCAGTCCGGATTTGAGTGAGAAAGTCCGCTTGCTGCGATCTTATGACGTGACCTGTGTGCCGACCGATTATCAAGATCCAAAAGGTCTGTTCGTGTTGGAGTCATTGGCCGCTGGGACCCCCGTGATCTTGCCGGACCACGGTGCATTCTCTGAAGTGATCGCTTCAACTCGCGGTGGATTACTTCATGCACCCGGCGACCTGAAAGCTCTTGCTGACTGTATCGTTCGTCTGAAGCAGGACCATTCGCTGCGGTCCAATTTAGCAGCGCAGGGGCAGCAAGCAGTGAGAAAGTTACATGCCATCGAGAGGGCTGCACAGGAAATGAAGCAAATCTGCTTTCCCCATTAGTCCTTCGTCAGGATCGCCTCGAGATCGAATAGTTGCGACTGGCTAGATGGCTTCATCTTCATACTTTGTCGGTGAGACTTTGCCCCAACTCGATCAGCCCACCGGTCGTAGGATGCTGCGAGTTCTTCAAGCTTCTCTGGTTGCTCTGATGACACATCCTTCGTTTCACTCCGGTCGGTTGCAAGGTGGTACAGTTCCCACGGTTTGCTCCGCTCGGCGACAAGTTTCCAGTCACCTGATCGCACGGCATGGTTTCCTGAAAATTCCCAGAAAATCGGTTTGGTGCGTTGTTCGTGATCGAGACCCTTGAGTGCCGAAACGAGTGAAACGCCTTCCATGGGATGAATCGTTTGTTCATTGAATTTAGCAGGGTATTCGGCTTGGGCCAACTCGAGAACAGTTGGCATGATGTCGACAAGGTGAGCGGGGAAGTGGCAAAGGTTGCCACCGTTTTGAATGCCAGCGGGCCAGTGAGCAATCATTGGAGTGAGGGTGCCGCCCTGGTGCGCGTACTGCTTGTAGAGTCTCAGGGGCGTGTTGCACATGTTCGCCCAACGAGCGTCATACGCTATGTCACTTTCAACTGGACCCGGCACCATCACATCGGTTCGGAGTCTTTCGTAGGGGCATGCTCCGTTGTCGGATAGGAAGAGGATCAAGGTGTTGTCGAGTTGCTTGGTGGATTCAAGGTGTTGGATCAGTCGCCCAATGTTCACATCTAATCGGTGAATCATCGCTGCGTAAACTTCCATCATCGGTTCTAGAAAGGTTTTCTCTTCCTCTGTGAGTGAGTCCCATGATTCAACCTTTGGGTCGCGTTCTGAGAGTCGCCACGTTTCATCGATGATCCCAAGTTCCATCAGGCGTTCGTGACGCTGTTTGCGTATCGCATCCCATCCTTTTCGATAAGCACCGCGGAATTTCTCAATGTCTTCGGGTAACGCGTGCAGAGGAAAGTGTGGGGCGTTGTGCGCGAGGTAAAGGAAGAATGGTTGTTTAGAGCGATCGAGGTTCTGTGATTCAGATTGCAGAAAGTCGATTGCAAAATCGGTAAATGCATTGGTCGAGTAAAAATCTTTACCGGCTTGATAAACGTTCTCGTCAAGACGCATCAAGTTCTCATTGATTTGCCAGTCGGTGCCGGTGAAGAAATTGATCGCGCCACTGAGGAAGCCAAAGTAGCGATCAAACCCTCGCTTGGGTGGCGTTGAATCCAGATGCCATTTTCCGCTCATGTACGTCCGGTAGCCCGCACCCTTTAAGACTTCGGCGATGGTGACGTGGCCGGGTTGTTTGAGGTTCTTAGATTGTTGATGCCAGAGCCCGGTCATCAATGACGCTCGAGTTTCCGAGCACTTGGCATTGTTGTGAAAGTCGGTGAATCGCAGGCCAGAGTTTGCGAGGCGATCAATGTTTGGCGTTGGGATTTCGCTACCGTAGCAACTCAGGTCAGAAAAGCCCATGTCGTCACACATGATGAGGACAATGTTGGGGCGAGCGTCCGCGGAAGCCGCATTGGAAGTACAAACAATGACGATTGTTGCGAAGAGAGTTTTTAAGAAAGTTGCAGGACGCACAGTAGGATTCTTTATGTGGAAACGGATAAAGCAGTAGTGGTTGCCGTGGGTACGGTGATAACTTGCAAGGACATGGATTTTCTTTGCGTGTCAAAATTCTATCACGTTGATTATGATTCAATTGTGATGTGGCGGTCGCAGTGTCGAGGGATTGATTCCCAAATCGACGATTGAGATCGGTGCAAAGATTGGTGTCGGGGCGTGGCTCAGCCTGGTAGAACGCTGCGTTCGGGACGCAGAGGTCGCGTGTTCAAATCAGATCGCCCCGACTGTTGCGTAAGTCATTCCGACTTAGGGACTTTTGGAACGATGGTAGACGGAATCACGGTTGACCACTGTGCGACGGAGCCGTGTGGTCGTGATAATTGCTTGTTTGGAGCACTATCCACGAACCAGCGAGACAAGCCAGACAACCAGTAGCGGCACGAGAGGTGTGAATACCAAAAAGGCTAGCAGTGTGCCGATGACGATTCCGATTGTGCTGTCTTTTGATTTCATCTTTTGTTTATGCTTTTGCTGTCACACGCGGCTTCTGACGATCCATGTCGGTTGATGGATCCATCAGATTAGCAGAAGTCCCATCAGATTAGCAGAAGTCCTCGAAGCTGAATATCCTGCTGGCAAAGCATTATGCAGATGGGATTCCAAGTAGCTGATGGAGTTGTTGGTTCAGTTCGCTCATCACCGGATCTTCCGTGACCCCGCGAGGTCGTTTCCCGACCACTTCGATCGGGTCGCCTACCGTCACCGTTGCTGACATCGGCTGATGGATTTCGGTAAAGTCAGTTAGGTCTTCTTCGAATTTTTCAACCGTCTCGAGCAGTCTTTCGTTGGTCGGATTCGATTTAACATAGTGGGGAGCATAGTGGCTGAGTTGTTGAGCGAGGTACATGTCAGCCAACTGGTTCCAGCGTCGGTTACGTTCCTCTTCTTCGAGTTCGCCAGCTACCAAATCTCGGACAATGGCGATTCGAAGTTGTTTAACTCTTGCAACGGTGTTCTCATCGCTGCGTCCATCGAGCCATTCTGCTTCGATGGGAACCAAAATGTGGTCGATTAGTTTTTGCACACGATCAAACACGTCTCCAGACTTCGGTTCACCGAAGTACTCAATTTCCTTGAGCCAAAGTAGCGATTCACCGACCCGATAGAGTCTCGCTGTCAGGTCGTCCTCGCGACGCGGACGCCACGAGAGTTTCTGTTCAATTCGATCCAGCGTCCCATGCAACGCCTCCTGCAGATCCCCATGGAAGTGATACCGAATCGCGACTGGTACTATCATCACTCGCCCGTTGGATTTTTTTTCGGCCCGCTTCTTTGCAGCTGATCGCGCGATGAACGACGTCCCGTCCATTAGTGAAAGTAGTCGATCATTGGTGCGCGAAATCACACCTTCAGGGAAGACAACGAGTGGGCGATTGGCTGCGGTCAAGATTTCGGTAGCGGCTTGTAACGCCTGGCGATCCAGCCCCTCGCGATAGACGCTAAATGCCCCCGCTCGTCTGACAATAAACCTCTGCAGTCGGCTTTCGAGAAAAACGTGCCAACTCGCCATTGTGAAAGGCGCCCTGCCAGCCTGTCTGCATAGTTCATTGATCACCAAGGGGTCGGACGGTCTGCAGTGGTTTGGTGCCAGAAGAACGGATTCTTTTTGTTTGAAAAGTGCTTGAAGCTTTTCTAAGCCTTGGATCTCAACTCGCTCGATTCCGCATCTTGCTTTGAGTTGCCACGGGACAAAAAGTTGCAGGAGAAACGGCCAGATTCGTCCCGTATAAGGAGGGACGAACTCATAGGGTTGATCAGATACGACTTGATGCATGAGTCGAACTCGTTGATTGTGGCTAGCGTCGTCTTTGTTGTCGATAAAAAGTATAGCCAGTTCCCTCAGGCTGCTCATCCTCGCTGAGTTGCCTATCACTCAAGGTGCTAGCCCACCTAGTAGCAGCTAATCCAGCTGCAGAGCGGTCAATGCTAACCTGGCAAATCGAAACAACACTCCCTAGTCGACCCACAGCCTTCGTCCCTTCCATTCAGCGAGCGTGAGGAGTAGGGACTGGAAGATCACGACCATGATTCCTAGTGGAAAGAGATTTGTTTCGGAAAACATCAAAAGGAATAGTAATAACGCAACCGATGTCGATCCGTGCTCGATGAAGGTCCAGCGTCTACGTTTTTTTCCAGCGATGATAAGATGAAAAACAAACCATCCAAGGCTATACCAGCTGGTCATTGCTGCGAGCAAAATCGCAGGAAGTCCGTACCATAATGCCATGTGAAGGGTGGTAAATAGATTTGCGATCCGCAATCCCTGATTCAGTCCTTGTTCTCGAGTTCTTGCAGCGTCGATTCCTATAAAGAAAATACGATAGAAGAAGACAGGGGTCACACCATGGGTGAGAGTGAATAGCAGTGTGACTAAAAAGTCCACGCCCGACGGTATCGAGTCACCGTTGCTTGTGAATTCTGCGTTGCTTCCTGACATCACACCCCAAGTGGCCAAGGCGTAAGTAGGAAGCACCACGAGAACCGAGCTGAAAAACGATGGCGCGAGTGATGTTGATTGTGATTCGCTACTGTCTGCATCCTTATCAGCACCCTGCGGTTTGAATGCAGGTAGGCTTGTCGAGAACTGACCTGCTTGGTCGATCGAAAGCCAGTGAAGCTGGCCGATAGCGAGCAGGCGAGTATTCTTGCCCACTCCGAGTATGAGTAGACGAATGTCTTCGGTTGGATTTACCTTATCTATAAAGTCACCAAGATTAATTTTTATATCGATAAGTTTACGATCGATTTTGACTCGCGCGGGCCAATCGCTGGCAAATTGCCCAAGGATGCTTCGGCCACTGTTGCCGCGGTAAAAAACCTGCAACTCATCAATAAACTCCCGGCTCGGGCGATAACCATTCTTACTTTTATCGTAAATGGTTTCGAGTTTTGCACTGACGTAATTTCCTTTGCTTAGGAACTCCTTCAGATCCTGGGCCTTTTTTGATTTTCGTTTTTCATTGAGTTGCACCACCACCATGCCTGTGATCAGCACTCCCACACCCAGAGGCTTTGAAAGTGTGTGTGACGTCCAGATGCCTGAAAACAGAATCACTCCAACGGTGAAGCAAGCTATGGCCGCTAATATAGCGACTGCGTTCGCCAAGCCTCCCACATGCTTGCGGATCTCCCGCTCCACCTCTTTGGAAATTCGGCGTGGTGCGGGTGAGAGAGTGGGGCTAGGCTCAGAGGGGAACGCGTCACTTGCGTCCGGAAGGCTGGCTTGGTCGACATTCATACTGATGATTCTTTCAATGCATGTGATCTCCAAATACTTCTGAGCGTCATTATGCTCTTCTAGCTCGCCTAATTGATTGGACGTTAGCAAGAAGGATTATGTAAGTAGTTGATGTATGGGGCCGATCTGCGTTAGTTTTTTTCGGGACATTTCGAGGTCGAGGTCGCCGTAGTGCGAGATAGGATTCCCGAAAGCGTTGAGCAGGGTCGTGTACCAGTTGCCTAGTGTCTTGTGTTCGGGAGTCGCATGGTAGGGTAACCGCAGGTAACGGCCTGCAAGATTGATCGGGCTGGCATTTCCGGCCAAAACAATAAACGGGGCTTCGGTGCCGTGACTGTGATGGGTCTCGCCGTTTTCTGGGAAGTAAAAAATCATGGTTCGGTCAAACATGGATCCCGTCCCCTCTGGGATCTGCTTTAGTTGCTCAATAATTTTTGCGATTTGTTTGATATGCCCAACTCGAATTTTTTCACGGATCTTTTCAGCCGGAACACCGCTGTAGCCACCATTGTGACCGAGTTCATGAATCGAGATTCGATCAGACTCGTTACCCGGTAAGCCGCGGATTGGCGTTGATAGCTCGTCGATCGTATAGGTCACAACGTTGGTCAGTCGGGTTGCGAGCGCAGCGATCAGGATATCGGTCATCGCTTCTTGCTTTTCCGGAGTTGATGCATTGATGCCACCGTCTTGATGGACAGGATTCAGAACTGGCAAATGTCGTTGGATTAATTCGGCGTGAGCTGCCACTTCGCGATTGCGTTGACGAATTGCATCGATCGAAGAGATGTGGTTGGTCAGTTTCAGGCGTTCATAACCTTGAATCGCGGATACCTTATAAGCCTCCTCTGACTCCAAGAATTGAAGCATACGGTTCTCCGAATTAACACTCGCCGGATCGACAACAGACTTGAACAATTCGTCGAATGCTGTCTGGGGATCGGCGTAGCAGTAATTTCTTTGGTGTGCCGCTGGCGCCGAGTATCCGGGAACGATGCCAGTGCGGAAGCTGCTGTAGTTGCCCGTAAGCGATAGCTCCACATGGCCAAATGGTGATGGAGATAGTTTCGCTAATTCAAAGTCGGCGGTGGCTCGCTTGATGCCGCTGAGAGAATTACGTCCCGATTTGAATGCCCCCATGACCGAGGAATAGGAGTAATGCCCATTCTCGCTCATTTTGCATGACAGTCCTTGCAGGATTCCAAGGTGTTCCTTGTGTGGCTTTAGTCCGCTGAGCCAGCTTGGTAATTCATGTTTTTCAAGGTCAGCTTCGAACGCTTCTTTATGATCGTCTTTTGACTTCTCTTGATCACTGAAGGTCGGTAGTGCTAATTCACCGGGACGGATTCCGTTCGACTTGCGTATGAAAATAAATCGGAACGGCAAGTTTTGATCAAATGACGGTGTCATTCCAATTGTGTTTGGTTGACCGAATCCCATCGGACCTGCACTCAATACACTCGATCCGAAAGCTGCTGTTTTGATGAACGATCTGCGATTATTCATGGGAAGGTTTTGTGAATTAAGTTCAGCGTTTGTTGTTCTTCAGAGAAGTGGCGTCAAATTTTTAGGCGTTTTTTTTAAACTATTTTATAGCTGCGTTGACTTCGTGTTACCGGTGGCTGAGGGAAGGGTTTTTCGAAACATAAACGAATCGGAAGTTAACAGTGACACGATCACCGCATCGAAGCTGCCTCCGCTATCTTGGTAAGCTCGATCCGCGTCAATCAGGGTTTTGGAGTCGCTCAGTAGTTCATTGCGTCCTAGGAAATATCGAAACGCGTGTCGAATGATCGATTGCCTGACACGATCAGATTGTCCTAGGCGATCAATTAAATCCAAAGCATCTTCGACGGGCCCATCAAGATTAGGGTCTCCGGTTCCTTCCAAGTAACCGCTGCTGTCGATGGGTAACGTTTTGTATTGATCTCGAAGATCGACATGCGGTGCTGCTTTGTCCGGTCCCTTGCTGATAAGGTTGTCGGGATGTTCAAGTGATTCTCGCGTGCGAAAACGTCCGAAGTCATCAAATACTTCAAATGGTAAGCCAAGCGGGTTCATCTTTTGGTGGCACTTCCAACACGCTGTTTCGCTTGTTTTGGCTTCGAGGCGTTGGCGAAGAGTCCGGTGATGATCCTCGGGGATCACTGCATCGACGGTGACTGGCAGATCCGGTACGGTCCCCGCTAGAAGTTTTTCTCGAATCCATTTTCCTCGCGAGATCGGATCCGTCTCTGTGTTTTTTGCGTGGGCGATCAGCCATGCAGGGTGCGAAAGCATGCCACGCCGATTATTGACCGGAGCAGGCTGGGCGCTGGGATAGTGCCAGTTGTCGAGATGAATATTGAAGAACTTCGCAACCTCTGGGGATCTTAATTGTAGTCCTGTGCGCGTGGATGCATTGTAGGGGCCGTGTGCTGGGAATGAGACGTAAGGCGCAGCGGCGGTTTGCCCCTTATCGAACCGCAAACTAAAACTCTCCATGGCCGTTTTGAATTCTCGGATCGGATTGCGGCGTCCCCCCGGGGAGAGGTTGTTGACGTCTACTCCACGCATCTTGACCTCGGCAAGAAAATCTTTGTGATCGAGTAAGTCTTCTTTCTCGAAATCTTGCCAATTGAGCGGATGAAAATAATCGTAGATGGTCTTGATTCTCTCGGATGCTGTTCGCATCGCTTCGTTGTCACCAGAGTGGTAGACATAGTAGGCGTCTGAACCAAGTAGCTTTTCGAGGACGTTCTCATCGCTCTGAAGAATGTGTTCAACAAGTCGATCCGCTTCACCGACCAGTCTTCCCTTTGAGTTGTCGTAATGGCCGCCAAAACGTTTGTTATCTTTGAAGATGGACAGCAGTGACGGGTAGCCGAAGAACTCGCGGAAGAATCGAAGCTTGCGGATTGGCTGATTGGTGATGCTGGCCGTTAACTGTAGTCGTTGTACCGCTTCATCGATGACATAGTACTGATTGCGGTTTTTTAATATGCGTTCGACCTCTCGGCGGTAGTCCTCGCGAGTCCAAAGCCGCCCCGAGCTTGCCGCGGCAGCCAGTTCTTCGTCGGGAGCACTATCGGTCAGGGCGAAGGCAATTGCATGGCTTGCGTCGCGAGGGTCAAGTATTGTTCGGCCCCACTGGTCTGAATCTCCCCGTCCAAATTCTTGTCGATAGACAAATTCGGAACGGAGAATAATGGTCTGAATGACTTGCTCAATGGCATCAATCCTTGTCATCGAGTCAAGGTAACCTTGAATGAGCGGCGTGTAAGACTTTGCTTCGTCTTGCGTGGGAAATCGATGGTGAAGTTTTACAAATAGTTGTTCGGTTAATTTTGTGATTTGTCCTTCACTGATTCGATCGGATTGCTGGCGTTGCTGTTCGAATTCCTTGTCCCAATCTAGGATGCAAGCGTCGATGATTTCGTTGAAATGATCACCCTTCCTGCGATGTTTCTTGATCGTTTGAACAATGACATGCATCTCTGGATCAGGAAGCGGTTGGTACGGTCGCTGCTTGTACTTCTGCGCGTATCGATGAGTTTCAATCTGTTCTCGAAACTCGGGCAGATACTGCCGGAGGAAAGTCACTCTGGACTCGATTCTTCTCGCGTCGTCACCAAAGTTAAACCACCTTCTTTCACATTGTTCAATGAGTTCATCATCGGATCGACTCGAGCTTTGAACATGTTGCATCGTGTGGAAAATCAGGATCATTTCCTGCATGCCGGGGTTGGCCGCGTGGAATGCGGCCTTCTTGACGCTGTCGGCGGTGGCAGCACTCGGTTGCGAGAGGTTGACTGGCTCAAAAATGGGTAACCAATCCCCCTCGTCGTATCCACTGATCTCCTGAAGCACGCGCTCGATATGATTCGTAAGGAACTCTCGGCGAGAAGAGAGCGTCGACTGGTGCTCCCACTGTTGACGCATGAATTCATCAATCGCCGGAAGGTAGCGTTTGTCTCGTTTTACAAGTTCCACCATGTAAGCCGAGATCTCTTTGGCATTGGCCATCATGGTTAGCAGGTGACCGGCATTGAGTGTTTCGTTCGCGTAATAACGCACGCCAATTCTTGACGGCAGAAGGAATGGATTGGTGATGGGGGCTCGCCGATTGTTATCTCCGATGACGTATTGGCGTGTCCCATCAATGGTCTGAAAGGGGCGGTGATTGAGTAATTCATTGATTTTTGCGTCAAAGATGTACTCGCTAATCAACCAGCGTCGATCGTAGGTAAAACCTTTGAGGTGGGTAAACTCTCCGGAGAATAGTTTTTGGTGATCGAGGTAGTTGCCGTACTCGGGTTGTGCGAGCTTACCGTTAAGTGTTGAAGCGTTGTGGATGTCGAGTTTTTGGTGCAACCATTGCATCACCTCATCCCGTGCCGATTCCGGAAATCGAGGCGAGTCGGCAGGAGGCATTAGGGCAAGATGTAACTGCTCTTCCATCTTTGCGAGAGTCTGCAGTTGCTCCTCGGTGTTTCCGCTGGTGAGTTGATCGAGGTTGAAATCACCTTCAAAAGAAGTCCCTCGGTGACAATCGCCACAATGCTGATCGAGTCGCTGTTGAATCTGTTGTGGCGGAGTCAGATCAGTTTTGTCCAGGATGTCAAACTGAGGGGAGGTAGCAAATGCATCAAGTCCAGCATCGTAGTACATGCCAAAACACAGATGGAGCATCATGACTGCGGTGAGCAAAGGCATTCGCAGGGTGATCGTGCCGTGAATTGGATTCTGTGTCATCGTCGATTGCAATGCTTCTTGGAGGCATGCTGTAATCTTGAGAAATACGGATCCTTGGAGAAATGTTGGGGAGATGATCCCCGGACGGTTCCAGTGCAACAGTTTAGTCTCTATGTAATACCTTGGTGCAACATCTCAGGGATCCACCATAAATAGCACTGGTGGAAAGACCCTGAACGGTTTTGACGCTGAATCCCAATCGCTTCCATTCCGCGGCACATGCTGTATCGAGTATTGGCAGGCCATACTGAGGTAGGTAAACGAGTGATTGAGAGTTCCTCGTCTCCAGAATAACGTTATTGTAGGTCAAAACGGGGTAGTTAAGTTCAGTGGTTCGCATCTGGGGGATGAGCGCGGGCATTCGCGTGACATCAAATCCCTGTTCTCTGAGTTGATCAGCAATCAGGTTCAATTCCTTCGCCAAGAGGAAACTATTGCGGATAGCATAGTATGCACCCCCGATCATTGTTGGCCGATTGATCCGTTCACCTGCAGCATCTGTCAGCGATTTGATATTCGCATCACCAAAGAACTGTTGCTCACATCGCGATTCGAATTTTGTTAATTGAGTCGAGTGTTGATGGATCGCGGTCATCATCAATTCTGCTCCCCAAAACGAGTCAGCTACGACAACGCGGTTTCCACCAATCGGGGTGACGATCAGGTCGATGTGTCCGACGGATTGAACGCCTTGGCCAACCACCGCGACGTCTACCCCGAGTTCCTTTTCAAAATCTAGGATGACTTTCTCTCGATCGTTCTCCCCCTCACATACGTTCTGCAAGATTGTGTCATTGCCGATGATCGCCATGTGATCTCCGCAAACAATGTTTCCACCTTCAAAAACGAGGTTGGAGCGGATGAGTCTTAGGTCGAGTTTTGCAGCAAGCTTCTCAGGCATTTTCGAATCGTCTCCTCGTTCAAAAATGCGGGGGACCAGTAACGTCGATTCGCCTCTTGAACGGAGTACCAAAAATGGATCCTGAGGCCAGATTGATATGCGACTTGCCTCGGGTAACTCGACAAACGTGACCCTCGCCGAGTGATTGGTTTTGAAGCTCGACGGATCATTGACGAATAGTAGAACATGAGACTTGGAAGGAAGGGTTTTGATAATGTTCTCAATGACTTGGGCGTTGCGAAGTGACGATGTGCGCGCGCTCGTCAAACTGCAGGCCACAACGCTTATGCCGGATCCATTTTCTGGCATTAACCGTGGAGTTGGCTCATCCCTCGGCGTGCTGGATACAGCGGGATGGGAGGCAGCGATGATGATTTGAAAAAGGCTGGCAGATAGCGTTACCAGCAACACGATCCATTTTGGTTTCATTTTTCCATTCGAAAGCGAGTTCATCTCCGCGTTTCCATGATGAGTTTCGTTGCGGTGCATCGAGTGACTAGTCACCGCAAATCAATAAATCGGATGCTTCGGCCATGGTGTTGCCGAAGTTGCTCAAATTCATTCGCGGAGTCTCGTCTTGCCTCTGGCCGAACGAGACCCGCCAATTGATGAAGGACCGACGGAGACTAGCGTTCCTTTATAGACGCACGCAGGTTTTCGACCTCCCGAGTCAAAACACGGGCGTCGGCTCTTTGCACTTCAATCAATTCCATCGCCTGTTTGATGCGGGCTTGCATGGCCTGGATGGCTCGTTTCTGTGCGATAACCCGACCCTGATTGTCATTCACTCTAAGGTCAAGGTCATTGAGACTTTGATCGATCAGGTGAAAGTCGACATCGTTCTGAACTTGTCGGTCTTCAAGGTCAACCACTCGTTGCAGAAGGTTGCGAGAGTCGGTTTTTGTTTGCGGAACTGCGGATGCCTCGTCATGGGTAAGAGTCTGCATCGCAAAGGCCGCTAGGCAAAGAGTGCAGAAGGATAACCCGTTGAACATAAGTTTCTCTGATCGCATTGAAATTTTCCTGTATGGAGTGAGTTGCGAAACAATTTTGATTTCTCACTTCACGATGCAAAACGCATGCCAAGGTCTGATTGCTTAGTGGCTTCGGTCCCGTCGCTGGTTTTTGTTGTGTTCGATCACGCGAACATCAGAAGGCGGGGAAAATAAATTTTGAGGCGGAGATCTACTTTTGAACAAGGTTTTTAGCTTGTTTCAATTTGAGACTCGCGTCCAAGAATGAAACAGAATGCGAGACAAAGAGTTCTTGTTCTGAGAATTCACTGGCCGATCTATGCGGTAAAAAAATGTTGTATGTACCGATGGCTTACCTGCATGAAATATTGCTGCGACTTTGGCACACCCTTTGCCTCGTTCTCGTTTCCAGTCAAGCGTACACAGCAACATGGACTGACATCGGGGAGAAGTGTCATGCGTTGTAGAAGTATTTTTTTCGTTGAGTTAATCGCCGCATTTGTGGTCTGCTTTATCTTGGTCTGCGAGATTGGGTTTGCGGGGGATAGTGAAAATCGGCGGGCCTATCGGCAGGGGCAATCTGAACGGCAGTCGCAATCATCGCGTCAGAATTCCAACGATCTTGATTCGCGGTTGAGTCGAATGCTCTCCGAGAACAATGTCACTCCAATCGATACACCAAGCCAAGACTCCAATCAGGTTCTCCTCGGGCAAGCTCTCTTCTTTGATCGAATTCTCAGCGGTAATCGAGATACCGCATGTGCAACCTGTCATCATTCCCTCACTGCCACCTCCGATGCACTTGCATTGGGTGTGGGCACGGAGACCGAAACACCCGGTGCAATCAGTGTTTTCCGAGTTCGTGGCGAAGGGCGACATTTCGTGCCACGGAATGCACCCGATATCTTCAATCGAGGATCGGAGCATTGGCATACGGCTTTTTGGGACGGAAGAGCATCGACCACTGACGGAGTGATTGTTTCACCGGCAGGTGACCAATTGCCATCTGAGCTGACAACGCCATTGCAGATTCAAGCGATGTTCCCTGTGACGAGCCGAGACGAAATGCGAGGGCTTATGGAAGATGCTGCAAATGGAAACGAGCTTGCTGCAATTGATGATTCTGACTTCACCGGAATTTGGGATGCGTTGATGGTGCGGTTGTTAGCGAATGAAACGTACAGGGAAATGTTTGCGGCCGCATTCCCCGACGTTGCTGAAGGGGATCTTGGATTTCAGCATGCAGCAATTGCTATTGCTGCGTTTGAAACGGAGGCCTTCGGGATGAATGATAGTCCCTTTGACCGATACGTTGGCGGAGATGCTGATGCATTGAGTCATGATGCAAAGAAAGGAGCGTTGTTGTTTTATGGCTCCGCTAACTGCGTTTCTTGTCACTCAGGGACGTTGTTGACCGATCAGCAGCACCATAACCTAGCGGTCCCACAGCTGGGTCCCGGAAAAGATCCTGTCAGTGGTTTGGATTTTGGACGATTTGGCGTGACAGGTGCGAGTAACGATCTTTTTAAATTTCGCACACCGGCACTTCGCAACGTCGCAGAGACAGGCCCGTGGATGCACAACGGGGCGTTCTCAAGTTTGGAAGATGTGATTCGGCACCACGCTGACCCAGAGCAGTCACTCACTTCTTACGACCCAGAAGTTCAATTGTTTCAACCGGATCTTCGTGATTTGGTGATTCGCGACGAAGGCTTGAATGAGTGGATGCTCGAAGGAGTAGACATGAACGACGACTCATTAGAAGGCAATCGTGTTCGGCTATTGGTCGCTTTCCTTGAAAGCTTGACCGCACCCGATTTGCAGGCTCGCCTTGACTGGGTAGTTCCTTCAAGTGTGCCAAGTGGCTTGCTTGAGGATGGCATTCCAGAGATGAATTGAGACGATGAGTCATCACCGTTTTTGGGCCTTTGTGACTCCACGATGGGCACTCGCTTCTCTCCTGAGGCGGGTGCTCTTGCGTTTTGGTCAACCTAAATGTTTTCGATCTCGGTCACTTACTACGTTCAGTGGTGGCTTCATCTTTGAGGCCATCCATCTTGCTCGCAACCGCACCCTGTGGGGCTTTTGGCCATGGAGTTTCTCCCGGTGCCCACTCGGTCGGTTGCTTGGCTCGGACTGCTTCAACGGCTTCAATGAGCCACTGAGGTGTGTCGTTCTGCTCATTTTGCCCATAGACATAAGGTAAAGGCGGATCCATTAACAGCGGTTTATCGCCCAGGGGTGGCCGCTGTTGCCCGATTTTTTCGAGCCTTTTTGAAAGCGTTCGCACAATCCTTGGGTGAGACTTGGCCACATCATTCTTTTCATACGGGTCAGTCTCGAGATCGTATAAAGA
>JAKMEW010000361.1 GCA_022425745.1 Rubripirellula sp. | reverse complement strand
ATCAGCAAATCGCCAGGTTTCCCATCGAGAGCCGATTTAATTTCCGTAAGGTGTGCCTCGTCCAGATTCTTGCTGATCGGACTCCACAGAGAACCATCCTCTTCGACTCGAAACCAAGCCAGTCCCTTCGCACCAAAATCACTTTTAACGTATTCGGTGAGTTCATCGATCTGACGTCTCGAGTACTGCGATGCAGCCTGCTGAACATTGATACCGCGTACAAAGCCGCCGGAATCTGCAGTCCCTCGGAAAACTCGAAACTCAGTCTTCTTAGCAACCTCGGTGATGTCGACAATCTCCATGCCGAACCGAAGATCAGGTGCGTCGGATCCAAAGCGTCGCATCGCCTCCTCGTAGGTCATTCGAGGCAGGGGAGTCTGCACATCTTTTCCGAGCACTTCCTTGGCGACCTTGGCGACAAGTCCATCGATCAGGCCGATGATGTCATCAGAATCAACAAAGGACATTTCGAGGTCGAGTTGGGTGAATTCCGGTTGACGGTCAGCACGAAGGTCCTCGTCTCGGAAACACTTTGCGACCTGCACGTACCGATCAAACCCAGCCACCATCAAAATTTGCTTGTACAACTGAGGCGACTGAGGCAGCGCGTAAAAGTTAGCGGGATGCACTCGGCTTGGAACGAGATAATCACGGGCTCCTTCGGGCGTACTGCGACCGAGAATTGGAGTCTCAACATCGATGAAGTCATGAGTCTCGAAGTAGTCTCGCATCGACTTAACAACCTGACTTCGAAGTACCAACGATCGTTGCATCTCCTTTCGACGCAGATCCAAGAAGCGGTATTTCAGTCGCAGATCCTCACCTGGAAGATCACTTTGCCCCGGAGTGAACGGTGGGGTTTGGCAGACGTTAAGGACTTCAAAGTGAACGGTGCGCACCTCGATTTCACCGGTCGCCAATTTTTCGTTGATTTTTCCTTCAAGACGATCAGCCACAATTCCCCGAATCAGAATCACGCTCTCCGCTGGCACCCGTCCAGCCTCATCGATCTGCTCGGCACCCGACTCAGGCGGTCCCACGACAACCTGAGTCAGTCCGTAGCGATCTCGCAAGTCGATAAACACAGCCCCGCCATGATCTCGTTTGCTATCGACCCATCCGCAGAGAGTCACTTCGGTTCCAACGTCGGTCTTGCGGAGTTGTCCGCAGGTGTGGGTGCGTAGCACGGCAGTTTGCTGGGATTGTGGAAGAGAGACATCTAAAACGCTCATCATACTCGCACCACAACGTTTCGTAAGGTGCGTACCGTGGATGAACAAAGTTTGATGAGATTGTGTTACAGCGAAAAAAAAGCGGAGCAATTACTGATCTAATTGCTCCGCTTTTCACATACTTATCACGAACCAAAGCCGCACCCAGGACCCTTCACCGGCGATAACGCCAGGCAACTCACCGAGGGTTAACATTGGTCAAGGAATGACTACTTGGAGTCAGCGGGCGCATCCGCGTTCTCTTCAACCTCGATCGCCTTGTATCCGCCACGCGCTTTGAAGCCCAAGATCAACAGCAAGTAGCACACAGCCATCACTGCAGGAACGTAAGATGTGAGCTTCAGAGCCATCCGACCACCATGCAATGTGGCAGCAGTTACCGCTGGCTTGTCAGTTTCGGCGGTCTTGGAAGCATCCGCCCACCATGCCTGGAGTGCCTTGGTGTTTTCATCGTCGGAAAGTTCCGCAGCTCGAGCCAACTCTGCGCCGCCATCATCCAAAACACCTACTTTTGCCCCATCAAGTCCAACAACGGAATAACCGAGGAATTGGTTCTCATCAGCAGCCTGATATCGCTCGTAGACTGCGGGTGATTCTTGCTGAAGTAGATTCGATGCGTTGTAATCCTGCTTGAAACCAATACCGGGTCCACCCAGCAATCCAGCGGATAACATTCCCGCACCGCCAACGGCGCCGATCGTGATCGCACCGCCTCTCGGGAATCTCTCAGAGACAACCGCAAGCATCGTTGGCCAAAGGAAAGTCTTACCACAGGCGTAAACGGTCGCTGCAATCACGCAAAGAGCGACGCTTGTCGCAGCGCCCAACAATTGCAAGCCGGTGAAGCCCAAGATTCCACTAACGAAAAGAAGTCCAAGTGGCGAAATTCGATGTACGATCGGCCCGGCAAAAAATCGCAGGGCGAACATCAAACCCGATGTGTAAACGAACAGCAGAAGACCCTTCTGTGGCGATGCCATGATGGAACCAGTGATCTTGGAAATCCAAGAGTCAGTACCCAGCTCAACATAGCCAACCATCGCTTGGATCAGCAGAAGGACGATCATTAGAGGAGCTGCAAGTTGTGCGAACATCTGCCCGTAACTAACCCCTGCTTCACCCGCTTCAGATTTGGGAAACTTCTGACCGAAAATCATAAAGCCATAGAGAATGACCGGAATCATAAAGAGAGAAATTTGAACCTGCCAAGAAACGGGCTCTTGGCCGTCAGGATTCATGACGTAGGCGGCAAGACCACCAACGATCAAACCACCTGGCCACCCAGCATGGAGGATATTGAGGTAGTGAGTCTTTTCTTTTGGGAAGAGGGTCGCGACTAGAGGATTTACCACTGCCTCACAGATACCGTTACCGATAGCGAACAGGAACATCCCCCAGTAGAGACACTGAAACGCCGCGTCTTTACCGCCAGATTCGAACGCGGTAGCAGCAGCCAAAGTCAATACAGCGGAAATAACATGGGTAATGAAAGCCACCCACATTAGCTTACCGTAGCCAACCGCATCGGCGATCAAAGAGCCAAATAAAATGATCAAACCGAAACCAGTCAAACCACCTCCGGTGATGGCGCCAAGCTCGGTCATGGTGAAGCCGTATTGCTCAGCCCACTGACCGAGAATGCCTCCGCGGATACTGAATCCAACACCTGCGGCCAAAATGGCCATGAAGCCGGCCCAAAGCAAGCGTTTTGCGTTGGGAGCCGCCACATTATTTACTTCGTTACTCATGGGCAAAGCCTTCGTCTTCAGAACAAAGATCGTTCATAAATAAGAGCTAAAATAGAAGCTGAGGGCTAAACAGCGTCCCTCAAATGGACTTTCCGGCGGACTACACTCCAGAAACAAACTAGCCCAGCCTGCGGAAAACGTACCCGCACGAGGCTCTCACGGCTACTGTGAGTGCCGCTATACTGACTCAGTTCGTAAAAAATGTCGCATTTTCATGCGTTTCCCCTTCACCATCTTCCCTCTTCGGAGCGACCAGTATGCGTTTCGCCCTCTCAATGACCCTTCTACTCGGAGCATTCTTCAGCATGGCATCAGCCGACGACCACGAATGTGCCCTCAATTTCAAAGCAAAAACGATCGATGGGAAATCCGTCGATCTTGAAGATTACGAGGGAAAGGTGGTGCTCATCGTCAACACCGCCAGCCGCTGCGGTCTCACTCCGCAGTACGCCGGTCTGCAGCAGATGTACGAAAAGTACCAAGGCAAGGGATTTGTTGTCCTTGGCTTCCCCTGCAACCAGTTTGGCCGTCAAGAACCTGGAACCGAAGCAGAAATCAAGCAGTTCTGCAGCGCGAATTACAACGTGTCCTTCCCGATGTTCAGCAAAATTGATGTCAACGGCGGTGAAGCTGCGCCGATCTACAAGTACCTCACCAGCCAAGACACCAAGCCAGCTGGCAAAGGCGACATTAGCTGGAACTTTGAAAAGTTCCTCGTCGACCGCGATGGCCAGCTCGTCGGTCGTTACGCGCCACGCACCAAGCCAGATGATGCTGACTTGGTCAAGGCAGTCGAAGCTGAACTGGGTAAGTAAGCGTTTGATTCAAGATTTTGGCAACTTTGGCATTTGCCGAGCAGATCTTGCACGAGGAACAAGCAACCTTACTAGGTGAACCGTTACGCTTCTCGCGTGGCCTTCAAAGTGGGTAGTCGCTAATCCCCCGCGTCAAACTCATCATTCTCGGTGGCATATCGATTGGTGACCGGCTGAACACCGAGCAAGGTGCTCCGTCGGTCGCCTCGATGTGACCCGCTCTTCCAGAC
>JAKMEW010000347.1 GCA_022425745.1 Rubripirellula sp. | reverse complement strand
CCGTTCCTCAATTGGATTTACAGGTACCTGTCCTAGTCACAGTCGTTGATGCTGTGGGCGTTCGCGAATCTCTGATCGATGATTACTCCGCAACTTCGCAGCTTGTAACCGCCGCTGCAGGAACAACCGAGACAAGTTCGGTGGCTGCATTAGAGGTGATCGGCGAAGAAAGGGACATTGCGGTTTCCAATTCCTCAGCGTCTGGGCAAGTGAGTGTACTGATTGAGGACGTTCCGGCAACTCTATCGATTGGCAGTTTGAGCGCGGATGGGACGGCACTGATTCAATACGACGGAGCTGATGGTACCGAGGTGCTAAATCCGACTGGACTTGGTGGTGCATCCTTGGCGGGTGGGGCACCCGGAGATGCGGTTGATGTGAACACTGGTTTGGTGGTGTTGGCACGCGCTGACCTTGCTGGTGATCAACTCTTGATCACGGTTTACACGGACGCACTCAACTTTTCGACCGCGACGGTGGACATTCCACAGGACAGCGTGACGTTAACCGAGAACCTCGTGCCATTTTCCAGCTTTACAGTCGCGGGAGGTACGGGGGCCGACTTTAACAACGTCGGAGCGATCGAAGCATCAATCGATCTATCCGCAAATACGGATGTCGTTGTTTCGATTGTCGAGAGCCGTAGTCCCGTTGCCGTTGTGCAGGACTTCGCGAACACCGAAGCGGTGGTTGATCTGGTTTTGACGAAAACAGTTGATCAAGCCAATGTGGTGCCCGGTCAAGATCAGGTTGTCTACACGTTCACCGTTTCACATGCGTCAGCGAGCGAACGAGATACCACCAATGTGGTGGTTACCGATGTGATTCCAGCGGGTCTCACTGGCGTCTCCATCAATGCTCCTACTGCTAGCTCCACCAGTTTCAGTGCCGGAGTTGTAACGGTCGGTTATGACACTTTCGCACTTGGCGAGACGGAAACGTTTTCCATTACCGCCGATGTCAACGATACTGCGAGCGGTACGATTACCAATAGCGGGTCGGTGACTTCATCCGTCACTGATGCGAATACCGAAGACAATTTTGATAGCGCAACGATCACTGCAAACCCCAGTTTCGACCTGGTTGTGGTCAAGACCGTCGACGTAGCGGAGCCCGCCCCCAACGATACAGTAACCTACACGGTTGGCGTTGAAAATCAGGGGCCCAGTGCTGCACAGGGCGTGGTGCTTTCAGATGTGATTCCCGCTGGTCTGACTTTTGTTTCAGCGTCTTTTGATGGTCTTGTCGGTAGCAGCGATGGAACCACGATCACGTTCCCAGCCACCACGATCAGCGGTGGTGATACAGCTGTCGCGACGATTGTCTTTACCGTTGATGCTGATTCCAGTGGGCTGATCACGAATGTCGCTCAGGTGCCGGATTTAACTTCTGTTGGTGAAGTGAGTGCCTCTAATAACTCGGGCTCCGTTCAGATTGATGTGATCGCGATCACCGACCTTCAAATCGAAAAAAGTGTTTCGCAGGAACGAACGCTTCCCGGCAGCGACTTAGTTTACAGTATCACGGTGAGTAACCTCGGCCCATCGCCAGCGGTGGCAGTTCAAGTGGTTGATACATTACCGGCAGGAGTTACTTTCACTAGCGGTACTGGACCCAATGGTGAGCCGCTCAGTGTCTCCAATGGAACCGTGACCTTTGATGCAGGGTTATTGGATAGCGGTTCATCGTTCCAAATGACGGTCAATGCATCTTTGAATTCGGGTGTGACGACAACGCAAACAAACTTCGTGACCGTTTCGTCACAAACGGAGGATAGCAATTCGAACAACAACTCTGCATCTGCCACCACCACCATCGATCCGAGTAATGCATCCTTCTCTGGACTCGTGTTCATCGACGTGAATAACAATGGTCAGCAAGATGTGGGCGAGTCTGGGCTTCCGGGCGTTTTGATCACGCTTGCGGGAACTGATTTTCTCGGGAATTCAGTGAATGATTCGCTTTTCACTGATCTCGATGGTCGATACCAATTTGCAGGGTTGGCCGAAGGGACTTACGAGGTGCGCGAAACGCAACCTAGTTTTCTTCGTGACGGTTTGACGCTCTTGGGGACAGGGGCCACCGCACAAGCTGCCGACAACGTCTTTCTCCAGATCGGTTTAAATGCGGGCGCCAACGCGACTGAATTTAATTTTACGGAGCTTCCTCAACGTCTATCAAAACGGAGTTTCTTGGCATCTTCAGGATCTGAATGAGATGTAGGCATCAACTAGTCTTCTCGACGACGTCACTCTGGGAGCCGGTGTGATCAGGACGTCACGAGTAGTAACGTTGGTCTTTGCAAGAAACTTGAAAGCTCGATCTTCGGGGGGAGATCGAGCTTTTTTTGTGTCGCTGAATGATGCGAGTGATTCGCTCAGGGCGTTTTCTCAGAAGATTGGCTTTCGCTGGACGCCGCCTTGCGAATCAATCCAAACATGTGTCCACCCACCGCATCATGTTGCCACGTTCCTGCGTATCGATTGGAATGAATTAAAACCCTTGCGCTGAATGTACCCATACCAGGTATCCAAAGTGAATCGAGCGTAATCACCGGTGTGTTACCTGACCACAAGATTTTAATATCCATGGGGACTTCACTATCGACCTGCCCATACTTGATCCTTGCCGTTAACCGGTAAAGGTCGGGCGCATCAAGTTTTTCACACTTCTCGATGGTGTACTCTTCCGCCTTAGGACTCAAGCTTGGCTTCCCATCGACGGTAAACTGTCCTGCGAAAATGGATCCTGAGAGGTATTGAGCGAGTTTGCTTTCTCGGTCATCAGTCGCTTGGCTGCTGGCTCCGCTTTCGGAAGTAACCGTCTTAGCCAGTTCAGTGCCGGTTTTGGCGGTGTTTTCCTGAGCGATCAGCTGTTGGATTGGTAAAAGAAGGATCGCGCAAAGAATTGTTAACAAGGAAAATCGATTGGGACGCATGGTTGAATTCACTCTCTAACTTTTGATTCGACTCAAAGTTGTTCTAGTTTTTCTACTGCTTAAGGTATCAAATATTTTGCCGGTCAAGATCCTCTGATCCTATCAGAATTTGAATTGTTTGATGGTTGGGGGTTCGCCAACGGATCCTCGCTTCCACGTGATTTCTGCTGCCTGATCTGATTGACTGTGTTGGCGAATGAACCTGACTCGGTTTTGGACACGCGAGGGAAACTCAACCGATTCTTCCATCAGATAATGGGAGTTAATGTCGGTGATCATGGACGTTGGATGAAGAGCCTCGTCTCGATTCCGTTTCAAAACATTTCGGTGTTCGCCAGATGCTTGCTGTCCTGATTCAGATTTTCTGCTTTGCGTGATTTCCAAATCGGAAAGCTGTGATAGCCATTCGATTTGCTCGGTCGCATTTTGGTCGATGTTCCCGTCAATTGCGTACTGTTTTAGCAATTCAAGGTTTTGCTTCCAGAACGCGATGGCATCTCGGTCTTCTTGTTTTTCGTTCTGTTCAAGCGTCTCGTGTGAACTTTCGGAGAGGTGCGCGACTACTGCTTTGAGGTAGGCTTCTTGAATTTCGATGGCCGAGAGTTGACCGATGTTGGTGCTGTGTTGTCGTAGCAGATACCAGTCTTGGTTCACGTCCGACAATGTCTTGATTGGATTCTGGAGGATCGGCAGTGCCATCGCCTTTCCATGTTCGATCATCTCGATGACCATTCTGGTGATTGCAAATTTTGTGAGAGTGATTTGGTTGGAATGATTCGCTTGTTCTGGACCAAGTTGAAGACGTTGCTTTTGCGATAGGAGATCCAAGCAGTGCGATTTCGATAGGAATATTTCTCTGCAGCACGTTTTGACCCAGTGGCTAGTGCGGAGTAGTTGCCTGCTGGCTGTCGCCGGATCAACGCCCGAGATCATGCGGATTTTCCGAGCGGACTCACTAAGTGCGAATCTGTTCGCTTGATCGAAATTTCCAGTGCCGAACAAAATCGGCCGAGTGATCAGGAAGGCGGATAAGTACTGTCGATGCTGGCGGAATGCAATAAAGCGACTGATAAGATGCAAGCAGCGGGTTGTCGGTACATGGATCCAACGAATTAATGTCAGAATTGGTGCGCGAACCCACGTTGGCGTTCTGCGGACCACGTCAATTGAGCTTAGATCTTCTTGGTTGCCTTGTGTTCTTAAGTTCAGTTTCGCAATCGTTGAAAGAAACAGCACGAAAAAGTTCGTGGCCCATTTCCCGAGTAGACTGAAAAAAAAGACCAGATAGAACAGTGAACGATAATATTTCAACTCAGTTTGCTTAACGACATGGGCTTCATAGTTTTCTTCGATCCAGGTGGTTACTGGATTCAAGCGATGCTCTTCAGTGGATGGCTGGTTCCGGAGAGCACGTAGGTCGGGGCGTCCCCGGAGCAAGCGACTCACCATTAGGTTTGAATGTTTTAATGCCGCAGCCATCTGGGCCATCGAGTCGCATTCGGGGGTCGATATTTTGATCTCACCACACCACCGCCCTTCTTCGTCCAGTTGAACATGAATAGCGAAGCCGTCTTCAGTGAAAAACTGTTGTGAACTTTCTGACTTGCGAAGCCAGAGTCTCGAGCCAGTGATCAGGTCAAGTAATGATTCGATCGATTGCCCGCCCAGAAGGTCGACGTCTTTGGCATCCTCAGCAATCAGTCTTTCGGTCGCCTTTTGAACGAAGTGATGCCAGAGCTCAACTCCAAAGAATTTTTCACTTCGATAGCGATCACTGGCGTAATTCTGAAGCTGATTCTTTTGACAAGAGTCTGTCTCAGCTTGCATGAATCCGGTGATGCCTTGAGAGTGGTGGGTGGATTAAATGTTGTGGATTTTTACGCTCAATCTAAGTAATTCTAAAACGGCATCGGCCGCTTCGTGACCTTTGTTACCCACCGTTCCGCCGCTTCGATTAATGGCTTGTTCAAGTGTGTTGCAGGTTAGCAAACCAAATGCGATTGGGATGCCGGTCTCAACGCCCATCTCCATCAACGCGAGGCTGACTGCACGGTTGATGTGTTCGTCGTGAGTGGTTTCACCTTTGATGACGCATCCGAGTGAGATGATGGCGATGAACTTTTGTGTGTCAAGAATTTGTTGTGTGACGGTGGCTAGCTCCCAAGCTCCCGGTACCCGGAAAATCGAGATGTCATCTTGAGCGTATCCAGCTCCGGTTAGCGTCGCGCAAGATCCTTTAACAAGTGAATCACAAATGCCTGCGTTGTAACGACTAGCGACGATCGCAATTTTTCCTTGGGGTAGCGTTCCCTCAATTCCTGTGATTTCAGTTGGCATCCTTCAGTCCTATTAAAAATTCCGCATTGTTTTGCGTCTTTGCGAGTTGGGCCGTCAAATGCTTCATCGCATCGATTGGTGAGTCTTGGGTGAGTATTTGCCGCAGTTGGCAGATCTTTTGGTGTTCCTGTTCTGACATCAGCATCTCCTCTCGACGTGTTCCGCTGCGGCTGATATCGATTGCCGGCCAAATTCGTTGATCAACTAAATTGCGATCCAGAACGATTTCGAGATTTCCAGTTCCTTTGAACTCTTCAAAAATGACTTCGTCCAGTCGGCTACCTGTGTCAATCAAGGCCGTGGCGATAATTGTCAGAGAGCCACCTTCCTCCACTTTTCTTGCAGAACCGAACAATGCTTTTGGTTTTTGCATCGCGCCAGCATCGAGTCCGCCGCTCAGCAGTTTTCCGGTCGACTCGCCTTCACTATTGTGTGCTCGGGCTAATCGAGTGATTGAATCGAGGAAGATCACCACGTCGGCTTCCGCTTCAACCATTCGTTTGGCTTTTTCAATGACCATTTGAGCGACTTGGATATGTCGCTGGGCCGGTTCATCAAAGGTGCTACTGATTACCTCGCAACGATCGCCGGTAACCTGTCGTTCCATGTCGGTAACTTCTTCGGGGCGTTCGTCGATCAGTAAGATGAAAACATTCGCTTCGGGATAATTTGCGAGGACCGACTTTGCCATCTGCTGCATCAGAATTGTCTTGCCAGCCCGTGGCGGACTGACAATCAATCCCCGTTGACCGAAACCAATTGGCGTAAGTAAGTCAACCACTCGTGTGCTTAGCTGCTCGCTTCTATTCTCCATGATGATGCGTTGGTCAGGGTGCAGTGGAGTGAGTTCTTCAAATGGCACAACCCGTTTCTGATGATTTGGATCCTGCCGATTGATTGCTTCAATTCGAAGCAAGGCGAAGTATCTTTCGTTGACTTTCGGTGGACGAATCTGCCCCGCCACGTGACTGCCAGTTTGTAAACCGAATCGACGTATCTGACTTGGTGATACGTAGATATCGTCGGGGCAAGAGAGATAGTGGTACTCGGGGCTCCTTAGAAAGCCGAAGCCATCGGGTAAGATTTCCAGAGTCCCCTCACCGTACATCAATCCCGTGACTGCCATTCGGTGTTTTAGGATCTTGAAGATGAGGTCCTGCTTTGACAGCCCGGCAAATTCATCAAGTCCATCTGACTGAGCGATCTGAAGCAACGATTCATGGGAGGACCGCTGCAGATCAGCGATATTGATCCCCTTTGCGTCAGCATTGGAATTCTGTTGAGATCGAACTTCGACACCCGATTGATGAGCTTCGCTCACAATCTCTTCGGGTAGTGACAGCGGATCTTTTTCGGCATCTAATTCCCGGATGCGTTGGTCAATCTGCTGGTCTGGATGTCGAGGTTTTGACTGGTTTCGAGAATCATAGCGCGGGGGTCTCGGCTCTCGCTTACGCGAGTGATTCGAGTTGTCCCGCCGGTGGGGACCTTGGGAAGTCATGATTTTGTAGATGAGTTGAGAAGTGGTGAGAAGAATCAAGAAAAGGAGGAGAGGCGGGGGGATATGGTGAAGATCATCGGGTTGGAAAGGCTAGAACCCTTCTGGCTTGTCAAAATTGCTCGCAGTGGCGGGAATCTTGAGAAAACGCTCGCTTGGTCAGAATCGTCCAGCGTGCGGAAACGATTGCTCGTAATTCGTTCAGATCTCCGTCATTGATGATAACGAGATTGCTAAGTTGTTTTTTGGTTTGGATTGGTAATTGCTTGGATTCGCGACTTTTTAAGTCATTAGCAGTCCAGTGGCGAGCTTGCGACCACTCGATCCGTCGCTCGATGGATGCATCCACACACCAGATTTCATCGCAAACAAGATCCCAGCGAGATTCGAACATCAACGGGACCTCCAAAGCGATGCCTTGGCAGCCTGCACCTTGTGCCGCAGCTATCAAATGTCTAATTCGAGTTCGTGTCGCAGGGTGAACCACGGACTCCAAATACCTTAGCGATCTTCGGTTTTCTTCGTCATCCCCAAAGACAACTTTCGCCAGTTTAGCTCGATCAATCTTGCCCTCTTGGTCTACCACACCTGAGCCAAAGTAATTGATCAAGGTTTGCTTAATCTTTGGCTCGTCGAGTACCGATTTTGCGATGGAGTCAGCGTGGATCCATGTTGCGCCTAATTCCGCTAAGTGCATTGCAACGGTGGACTTTCCACCCGCTGGCGATCCAACAATGCCGATGATGATCACCAAAAAACTCCCGGTGAAACGCTCGTGTGCTGGGGGACGGAAAGCTTGTTTTTAGCGAGGATCTGAGCAAAAAAGAAAGTTCATCTTTTCTGGTTCTGGACGTTCCCTTAACCCAGTTGTCGATTTTCTGGCGAGTACAGGAAGGCGTTGCAGTTTGGGCATCGAATCAACAGAGACATCCGCAATCTGTCGATCAGTTGCGTTGTCAGGATTTGGTAGCAGCCACCGCAGGAGTCTTCGTCCACCGGTGCGAGAGCTTCTTCACCGCGGGCCTCGGTAATCCTTCGGTAGTCATCCAAGGCGCCCGAGGGGATGTCTTTCTCGGTTGAGCGAAGTTCCTCCGTCACGCGATCTAACTCGGATCGCAATTCTGCTTCGCGTTGTTCCATCTCGGTGACGCGATCTGCCTGTTCTTTTTCTAAACGCTCAAGCTCCTCGGATGCCGCTTGCACAACCGCAGCGAGTTCATCGATGTATTCGAGTCCCTCAAGGATTTCATCGCTAAGCACTTCGTTGGCTTGCTTGTCAGCAGCAATTTGTTCTTTAAGCAAGCTGAACTCTCGATTGCTGGCAGCGGTTTTTAGTTTCGCATCAAGATCCTTGATTTTGTCTTCGCGGGATCTGAGTTGAAGTTGTTTCGCGTCACATGCCAGCACAGCGTCTTTGTGGTTTCCCTGAGCGGCCTCTTTTGCTTTGCTGCCCTCAGTGACCATATGCTCCCCGGCCTTGATTTGTCTTGGGCAGCGTTCGATCTGACCGCTGAGGTCTGTGATCTGTCGATGGATCCGATGCAGCTTCTGTAGCAAACTGGGGCGGATTTCAATCCTGTTATCTGCTCGCATTGTCAGGTGTTTTCCGCATTCAAAAGGGAGATGAGTTGGTCTGTTTTCAAGCAGGTTCGTTTAAGAACCTAGCATTGCCTCAAGACTGTTTGATTGGAGCCTCAAAGCCGAGTGCTTGGAGCCTCGGGCAATCTTGGTTGCCGCGAGCTATTTTGTCGCGAGTAATGATGTTCGCTTTTGTGCTCGCAGGTTAACTTCTTACGCACCGATGCATAAGGCGGGCTCGTCGAGCTTTCTGCAAATTCTCAAGTTTGCCGATTGTTCCCAGCGTGCTTTCAATGGCATTTTGTGGCTTGGGTTACTCGCTTCTATCATAGCAGCCTCTCGGCGGTCAGGGCTTGTCAGAGAGACGGTTTTTGACCGTTGGGATTCGTGAAAGGTCCGTTACCTCGGGCATTGATTCTCCTCGTGTCCCCCCCAAAAAAAATCCCGATGCCACCTTTCGCAGCATCGGGATTTTGTCTTTTGAACCTTTGCGTTATCACGCAGCAGTTTTCAGGAATGATGCAAGTCGGTCGGCTCGAGAAGGGCTTTGTAGCTTGGCAACCGCTTTAGCTTCGATCTGCCGAACTCTTTCGCGAGTGACTTTGAAGATTCTGCCGCACTCCTCAAGGGTGTAGCTATATCCGTCGACTAAGCCGTAGCGTAGACGAATGATTTCACGTTCCCGATAGGTCAGTGTCTTCAGCAGTTCGTCGATTTTGCTTTTGAGGATACTGCCGGCAGCATTCCGAACTGGGTTATGACTGTCACCGTCTTCGATGAATTCGCCGAAGCTGCTGTCTTCGCCTTCACCTACCGGACGATCAAGACTGACTGGATGTCGACCAATATCCATGACGCGGCGTACCTCTTCGAGAGGCACTTCGGTAGCGGCTGAGATTTCTTCGTAGGTTGGCTCGCGTTTGAGTTGCTGGGTGAGACGTTTTTGTGCCTGTCGTAATTTACTCAGAACATCGATCATGTGGACGGGGATGCGGATGGTCCTAGCTTGGTCTGCAATGGCGCGAGTGATCGCTTGGCGGATCCACCAAGTTGCGTAAGTGCTAAATTTAAATCCACGACGGTATTCATACTTATCAACCGCTCGCATCAGACCGGTGTTGCCTTCTTGGATTAGGTCCAAGAATGACATGCCTCGGTTGCGATACTTTTTGGCAATGGAGACCACCAATCTGAGGTTGCCGCTGCTGAGTTGTCGCTTGGTCGATTCGTATTCCTCAAAGTGGCGACGAGCTTTCGTCATGCGATTATGGAGACTCGTTGGGCTCTCCTGCGTGACCAGCATCAGTTCTCGCTGTTCTTGCCTTAGATCGGCCGCTTCATCACGACTCATTGGGTCATCACCGAGACAGTTGAGCCGGTCACGGATATAGTTCATTCGTTGCGAGATCTCCTCGAGTTGTTTGAGGAGTGGGGTGACGCGACGACTGCGAAGACTTAGCTCTTCAACGAGTTGAAGGCATTTGCGACGATTGCGGATGAATCGTTTTCGCACTTCGACTTTCAAGCGACTTGAGGTGCTTTTGCGAACCAGTTGTTCAAAATCACTTTTGTTCTGACGGATCAATTGATCAAGCGTTCGCAGGTTGTGCGGCATTCTGGCACTAATCTGCTCTTTGGTAAGACGCTCGGTTAGAGAGACCTTGATGGTTCGGTCAAACGGCAGGTCGCCACGATGCACTCGGTGCAATGTTGAGACAGTCGATCGCAATGCGTAGTCGTTTTCCAAGAGAGCGCGTCGGAACTGCTTGCGAGTGATTTCGATCTTCTTTGCCAGTGCGATCTCTTCTTCTCTGGACAGCAAGGGAATCTCGGCCATCTGACTGAGATACATTCTGACTGGATCTTCGCTTGGGCGTGGCGAGTCAGCGGTTGCTAGGGGTAAGGATTCGATCTCATCGCTATCTGCGATTTCCTCGCTGCGATCTCGCATTTCGGAGACATTGGGTTCCGGCGTGTGCGGTGGCTTGATTTTGCCGGTTGAGGAATCAACGAGCGGAATGTTGTGGCGTTCAAGAGCAAGGAGAAGGCGGTTGAGTTTCTCCGGGTTCACATCTTCATCTGGCAGGTAGCTGTTAACTTCCTCGTAGGTCAGGCATCCTTCCTGGCGTCCACGGGCGAGAAGGGAGGTGAGTTCTTGATCCATCAATTGCATAATTCAAACCTCATGTTTTGCGAAGCCATCATGGCTTGCGGGGCATGGTAATTGGGTCGTGTTGAAATCCGTTTCAGGCGAAAAAGGTGGTGCGGGTTACCTCATGGGCACGCTTGGTAAACGATGAGTTTTTCGAGTAAATATGTTGTTAGGGCGAAATTGATTCGAGGTTAAGCCGTCCTAGTTCGGTTTGTTACCGCTTTGAATGCCATGTTTTGTTCTTGCCTCCGCAATCATGGCTTCAAGGATTGCAACCTCTTCGTCCTCGGGGAGAAGTTCTGAGGCAAGTTGTTCGATTTTTTTGGTCTGTGCAGTTG
>JAKMEW010000326.1 GCA_022425745.1 Rubripirellula sp. | reverse complement strand
GATGTACCGTGGGATTCGAACGCATACCGCTCGCAGCGGTTTGATTCTCGTCTCGTTGCGTGATGGGTGTAGCCCGAGTCTCACCAGAGAGTTCGATGGTGTTTCCATCGGTTACGTCTGGCGCAGGATCGACCTGGGTGCCGCTACCAACAGTGAGCATTTTTTCCAAGCCGGCTCGCATTGATTTGAGTCGTTTCGAGACAGCTATTGCAGTTGGCGGTCGTTTTTCTGGCGATTTTTCAAGCAGTTCGTGGATCAATTCAACAAGCGGCTCAGGCAAGTCGGGGTCGATCAGGTCAAGTCTCGCCGCTGGTTGATTCTTCAGCATATCGAGCACTTGGGTGGCATTTTTCCCGCGGAACGGTGGCCGACCTGTGAGCATGGCGTACATCACGCTTCCGACCGCGTAGAGATCCGTTCGAACGGTGATGGAACTGCTATCGACTTGCTCAGGCGCCATGTAGTCCAGCGTACCGAGCATCGATCCAACGACGGTCTGCTGTGTGTCCCCGAAGATTTTTGCGATCCCGAAATCAACCAGTTTCAAATTCATGTCGTCGGCGACGATAAGATTGGCTGGCTTCAAATCTCGGTGGATCACCCCGACATCATGTGCGTGTTTGAGTGCGGAGCAGATTTCGATTGTGAAATCGATACACCTCTGCCAACTCAGTTTCTTTTCTTGTTTGATGAGACTCTGGAGTGAATCGCCCTCGACCAGCTCCATTGAGTAGAACAACTGGCCATGCTCTTCACCAAAGCCAATCAATTTGACGATTCCCGGATGCTGAAGACTCATCAGAGTCTTGATCTCCGCGTCAAAACGCCGCCGGAATCGAGGTTCGTCAGCCACCTGTGCTGCGATGATTTTGACCGCCACCGGCTCCTTGGTTTTTGCGTGAACCGCACGGTAAACAGAACCCATGCCACCCTGTCCGAGCTTTTCACCAAGTTCGTAGGGTCCGACGAAATCAAATGGCGGCATGGGTGTGTTGCGTCCTTGCGTGGAAAATGGCGCTGAGTGGAGAGATTCCGTGCGGTAGTCAATTCCGTGCCGGAAGAAACCACTGGGCGATAAAACCAATCATCGATTACGTGCCGAAATATTGTAGAACATCCTACGCCGTCGGATGAGACGGATTTTTGTGAAAGCGCGATTCCCAGATTTTGGGACACCTCGTATCATTCGCAACATGATTCATTCTGATAAAGAACGTCACGGATGGCCCTTTTTTGCGGGAATTCGTCTGCCAGTCATCGCAGCCATTTTATTGTGGTTCGCTCAGCCTCCGTTTTCATGGTGGCCCGTCGGGGCGGTTGCACTTCTGCCACTGATCCATCTTGTCAGTCGCCCGGAGGCACCGCAGCGGGCTCAGTGGTTGGCAATCTGGTTCGCCGGTTTCGCATTCTGGCTATTATCACTTCAAGGGCTGCGGCACGCCCACAGCATGATGTTTCTTGGCTGGTTCGCTCTATCGGGCTACCTTGCTCTTTACTGGATCGTGTTTGTCTACTGCGCGAGATGGTTTCATCATCAACGCTCCTTGCCGATCGGCATTTCTGTCGCAATCGCCTGGATTGGCCAAGAGGTTCTGCGAAACTATCTCCTTACTGGTATCTCCGCCTGCATGCTCGGACACACCATGGCGGATGTACCTGTGGTGATTCAATTTGCAACATGGTTTGGATCGTATGGTGTGAGCCTGTTTGTTGTCATGCTCAATGTGGTTTCTTATGACGTGATGTGCTCAGTTAATGCATCGAAATTCAAGAGACCAACGGGCACCGTCGACCGGATCACCGCTGTGAGTTTGGTCACAACGGTTCTTGTTTTCGGTGTGTGGCAGATCGATCGTTCAAGGGACCAAATCGGAGAGGTGGTTGGGAACTTCCTTCTTGTCCAACGTAGCGAAACGGTTGAATACACCCAGCCGACCAGTCGCGCAGTTGAAATCTATCAAGCCTACGCACAGCAGACGCTCCAGACTTTGAGTCAACAGAACCAGCCGATTGATGCGGTGATCTGGCCTGAGTCGATGTATTCGGCGGGCAACCCGTGGATGGAGATTCAAAATAATTCAGGCTCAAATCAAGAGGATATGAGGTCCAACTTGGCGGCAAACGCCCAGGCAGTCGGTTTAACCCCAACGGATCTTTTGGTCGCTGTTGATGAAAGCCAGCGATACTTTGAGCAGCGTTCAGCGATGTTGCACGAGGCCTCGATTGCGGCGTTGAGTCAATCTCGGTTATCGATCGATTTTCTGGTGGGCTGCGGGGTCATGCGATACGCGGAAACTACCGAGGTGTACTGCGGGTTAATCCAATTCGGCAGCGGCGGAAAGGTCAAGCAATGGTACGGTAAGAACCACCTCGTGATGTTCGGAGAGTACATCCCGCTTGTATCGTCCCTGCCTTGGGTGCGATCATTGATTCCACCGGGGATGGGTTTGAATCAGGGTAGGCAACCGGAGCCAATGCAATTAGCGAATGCAAAAGTGCTCCCAAATATCTGCATCGAAACAGCCGTAGAACGCGTCGCCGTCAATCACTTGCGATCACTTCCCGAAGGTGGAAATGAGATCGACCTGATCGTGACGATCACCAATGATGGATGGTTCGATGCCTCCTCGATCATCGATCATCACCTCCGCTGTGCGCAACTCGTTGCGGTTGGAATCGGTAAGCCAATCCTGTCGGCAGCGAACAACGGACCCACTGCTTGGATTGATGCTCAGGGACGCATCGTCGAGAGAGTCGAGACGGGGCAACATGGAGTGATCGTTGCTTCTCCCAAAAGGCCGGACGCAGAGACGCTTTATTCAAAATGGGGTGCGTGGCCGGTTGCACCGTTTGGATTTGCAACCTGTTGGCCATTATTGCTGGCGCTACGATCGTTTCTATGGCGTAAAAAACGATAGTCGATACTCTCACTCTCGTAGATCCATCACTCGTGGATCCGTTTCGTACAGAACTCTCTGTCTAGTCAATGTTCGAGTTCGACCCGTCAGCGTTCTTGCCGGCTTGATAGAGCGGCATGTGACGGTAATAAACCTCAAGGCAATAAATCGACAGACAGGTGGTAAAGAGGCGTCCTGAGTTTTGTCCCCACCGATCTTGCTGTGGCGGCCAACTACCATTTTCACGCCCGGTTTTTACCTGTGCACTGGGCAGTTCGACCCGCATCGCATCGTTCCACCTTTGCCACGGCTCAGCCCCATAGTGATGGAGCACCTGAGTGGCGTAGTACCAGTAGTAGACATCGCGTCGAGCGAGATTAAACGGCGCGTCCAGCAGCAACGCATCGATCCCATTTCGAAGCGGCAGATGATCACGACTCCAGCCTAGATATTGTCGGCACAGTAATCCCTCGGCGGTCATCGCCGGGGTAGGATCTTGGCGTGCTTGGTAGCTGTACCCCGCGCCGTCAAAAGATGCTGTGGTGTCGAGGAAACCAGAGACATTTTCGAAAACCGTATCACGTACCTCAAGACCGGCGGACCGCCCGCTCTTCAACGCCATCACAAACCAACCGGTCACGCTGGTGTCGCTGTCGAACGCCGGTTCGTAACGCCAACCGCCTTGCGATGCCTGTGCACGCTCCGCAAAATCGATCGCGAGTTGAGCCCGATCTCGAAGCCATGAATCCTTGGTCATGCCGTAAAGTTCACAGATCGCGATCGTCGCTTGTGCTTGGGCGTAGAGTTTCTCATGGCTTCTTGCGCTCTTCGCAAAGAAACCACTGCGATCTTGTAGTTTGATCAGGTACTGCATTCCCTTTAGCACTTGTTCCTGATAGTCACCGGTCTTGTGCGTGTGTCCGTCACCTAGGAACGCGAGCAGAGCCATTGCGGTTGCGGCCGCCTCATTCTCTGAGATAGCACCATCGCTAAACGGACCTCGCATGCTCCAGCCGCCGGTGCTCTTCTGGTTTCGCTTCAACCATTCGAGCCCTCTTTTGACTGCGTCCTGCGTTTCGGCTGTACCGCCATAGATCTCCAGGAGCGCTTGCTTCATCGCTCCGCTGCGACCTTGGAACATAGGCCGAAGGGCTACCAACTCCATTCCCATTCCGATATCGAGTGGAGTAGATTGCTCGAGTGTTTCGAGGTCCGCGGAGTCGAAAATGTCGCTGAGATCGACTTCGGCCTCGGAGTCGACGAGTGATTGCGAATCGGTCAGCACTTCCTCCGACGCGATCGTGAACTCAGCCAGCTCTGAGACCTGCTCCGATTTGCCCGTTCCAATGTTGAGAATCAACTTTCCGACGCCTGAGCCAGTTGGGGTGGAAAGAAAAGCGAGGATCAATAGCAGGATAAGATGCACAACCATGCTTACCAACCATGGCGGTGCCTCTCGTGCGACTTGTTCGGTTGTCGTGGGCCCCTCGTCCTGTGAATCTTGGGATTCGGTCGAATCGTTGGCAGGTGGTGAATTGTTCGATGGGGACCCGTTGGGTCTAGTTCGATGAGCTTTAGACTCGAGTGAACCTAACTCACCCTGCCACCTAATGCCCTTTGCTGAACCGACTCCAGTCGCGACCGCCCCACTGCTGACGGCAGCGTTACGGTTCGGTTCGGGTTGTCGGACCGGCGGTAGGGTGGATCGGATCGGTGGAGGCGGTGGAGTGGGGGCATTCGGCTTGCCGGTCACTGGAGGCATGTTTGCCGAGGGTGGAGCGGCGGGCGGTGGCTGCCGCGGCGTGTCGATTTTGGGCGGAACGTTGTCCCCTGAATGATTTTCATGCGGAGCGAGCGATGGTTGAGGCTTCTGACCACCCTGCAACTCATTGCTCTCGATCGGAGCGGTCGGTTGTTTTGGGGATGGTTGGTTCATTTTGACGGTGAAGACTCAGACAAAAGGTGAAAATTGCGGGGACGATCAAGCGAATCGCATCGATGATAAACTTCCTCTGCGATGGGATCCGCATTGGATGCAGCCCAGCGGGAGGGTGGACGTTTGTCAGCATTTAATGGTAACGGTTTTACGGACTGTACCTTTTGTATTTTCGGCTCAAACCTCGGATTGTCTCCAATCAAAGCGATCAGTCGGTCGGGGGCGGGTGATGTGCTTCGTCGGCTAGGCCTGCTACCGAGGTAAAGGCAAAGAAATCTTAACCAACTTCCCAGAGCGGCTTGACACTTCGGGGGCGGTTGTCGATAACACTCGTGCGGGATGGAGCAGCCCGGTAGCTCGCGAGGCTCATAACCTCGAGGTCGTCGGTTCGAATCCGGCGCCCGCAACTAAAGCCCTGCGGTCGCATGTAGCTAGTGACCGTGGGGTTTTTTCATGCGCCGGCAGAGGCAGTGGGCGACTTATCCCGTTCTATGAAAACAACTTAGGGGCTTGGTCTGACCTGAGGAAGTCTCTCTTTCAGCCCAATGCGCGACACGATTGTCCACACGATGTGGCGTCCTGTAGCCCTGATTTTGGATGAACTCTCTGCTATCTCTTGCGTGACTGACTGAGGGGTTATGGGATCGGTCGTAATCGGACCGGTGGATCTCACATCGAAATTCAATGACAAATGGATACGGTGTACGTCGCACTGCTGGCCGGGCGACCCTCTGGCTTTCTCGGTAGTGACGAAGTTAAAAACGCTGATGATCGGCGTCGATCAACTTCAGGTAGACGGTGTGGGAAAGGACCAGAGTCAGCTTGCACGCCTTGGTCATTTGACGCCTGCACGTCTCTCACAGTTCATGGGGCTGTTGAATCTCTCTCCGGAGATACCGGAGCGGATTTTCTTCCTGCCTCGTGTGGAAAAAAAACGCAACCGTGTGACCGAGCGTGATCACCGCCGTTGTTATCAAAACCGACGACAATCAGTAACGATTAGTTACCACAGGCAGGCGGGAGGGTGGAGAGCCCGGTGGGAGCTGCTGGGCTTGTCCTGAGATTCTTCGTGAAATTGCGTTATGTCTTTGCCCTTTCTGCTATTAACGGAATATGACGAAAAACGAACTCCATAATCAACTCGCGGATCCAGGACCGTTTGCCGCAGAAATCACCGCGCTTCAGCCACGGCTTTACGGATTTATTCTCAAGCGACTGGCTGACCGCGAGCAGACGCTGGAAATGCTGCAACGCACCAATCTCGTCTTGTGTCAAAAGGCGAACGAATTTCGTCCGGGATCGAGCTTCACTGCCTGGGCCTTCCAAGTCGCGAAGTTTCAGATTCTGTCGTGGCGCAAAGCCGAAGGGCGCAGTCGATTCGTCTTTAGCGATCAAGTCTATGATTTGATTGATAGCAAGAGCGAGGAAGAAGCGGAGGTGGTCGACCAGCGAATTCCTTTGTTAAGGCAATGCATGAAGCGATTGAGCGATCAAGATTGTTCCCTAATTCAACAACGGTATCGCGACGGTCAGCCGATTGCCTCGCTCGCCGAAACCCTTGACAAATCCGTTGATGCGATCGGAATGAAGCTTCTGCGCATCCGCAAGCAGTTGGCCGAATGCGTCCAAATCGCCTTGAAACGGAGAGGCATGGCATGAATACGCATTCAACTGAACTGGAACTGTTGGTCTCTCGGATCATTGATGGGCAACTTACCGTTGCGGAAGCAAGACGCCTTGATGGCTTGCTCGCGGAGTCTCCGGAAACGCTACTGCTCTATCAGGAACTGCTCGATACTCACGCGACTCTCTGTGCAATTTATCCAGCGGATGTCTATGCTGCGTCGATTGACGCGAACTTCATCGGCCCTCAACGGGATGTGATTCCGTTGGCGGAACCCGTCAAAAAACGTTCCCAGCCAGCTATCACGAGCATCGCGTTGGGCGCAGTTGCAGTCGCACTCATGGCAATGGTTGTCCTAAGCGTACGTTCCTCGCTTCCGTCCAGCGGTGATTCCCAATCCGGTCCACTCCCGAGTTTAGGCGGCACGTTGGCTGCTTTCGACGCGATTGAGTTTCCTGATGGCGAAATTTGGAGTGCTGCGAAAGATGGTGACAACGCTCAGATCGAACGGCTATTGAAAGCCGGTATCGAGGTCGATTCTCGGCTCGGGCGAAAGCAACTTACGCCGCTGCACGTCGCAGCACTCTACGGACACGCGGACACGGTTGAACTCTTGCTAGACAAAGAGGCGAACGTCACGAAAGTCGACGCCCACGGCAACACCGTCTTGCATATGGCTGCTTTCCTCGGGCACGAGCCAGTCGCCGAATTACTGCTTGCTCGTGGCGCGAACGCTGATGAAACAAACGCGATGGGACACACTCCTCTTGACCTCGTTTCTGACGAATGGAGCCCGCGACTCGCCGCAAGGTACGATCAACTTGGCGATGATATGAAACAGAAGCTCGATCCAGAGCGAATCCGACTCGCGCGATTGTCACTTGTGAAATTACTGCAAGAACACCTGCAGCAAGAGCAAGACGGCGTGGCGCAAACCCATCGAGAACAGACACTTCACCTGCGACGATATTTATCTGCCTACGAACGGAGCCCTGATGATGACATTAAATCGATACTCTTTCCCC
Organism: Rubripirellula sp.; assembly: GCA_022425745.1. Lineage (GTDB taxonomy): Bacteria > Planctomycetota > Planctomycetia > Pirellulales > Pirellulaceae > Rubripirellula. Next base: position 122 of record JAKMEW010000326.1, on the reverse strand, counting down.
GCGAAAATTGCCTTTGTAGTGTTGCTGTTCGCGGGGTGTGACGACGCCGACCAGGGAGCGTCTCAGCCTGCCCAGCCGCCAATTAATGTGGATGCAAACGCCAACCTTTACCGCGAATACGC
>JAKMEW010000311.1 GCA_022425745.1 Rubripirellula sp. | reverse complement strand
ACCAATCCGGGGCCGAGCGAGACCAACTCACTCGGTTTTTTAGCGATGGGTTCCGCGATCAGCTTTTTCATTTTCTGGCCGTTTGCGGCGACAGGACAGCCGAGCAACTTGGTGCGATTGTTGTCGTTTAAAGATACGAAAACCTTGCAGTATTCAGTGGTGACCGTTTCCATTTACTACTCGGTGATTTACTTCTCGCTGGTGGTTGTCTTCTGTTGTGCTCGCGTTTTGTTGCCCGGTATGGAAATCGACCCCGATCGAACGATGCCCGATCTTGCGACTCACCTAACACGTGTGGCCGGTGTTCCCTGGCTCGCAGGGATCTTAGTTGCGGCACCTTTTGCCGCGGTGATGTCGAGTGTTGATAGTTTTCTCTTGGTGGTTTCTTCCGCGGTAGTCAGAGACCTTTATCAGGGGTCAATTAATAAAAACGCGTCGGAGAAGAAAATTAAGAAGTTGAGTTATCAGGTGACCATCGTGGTCGGATTCCTGGCGATGTGTTTCGTTCTCAATCCGCCCAAGTATCTACAGGACTTGATCGTCTTTGCTACTGGTGGGCTCGCTGCCTGCTTCTTAGTTCCTCTGGTTTTGTCACTGTACTGGCGACGAATGACAGCAGCAGCAGCGATCGCAGGGATGCTTGGGGGAACGGTGATGCATGTGGTTCTAACGGGATGGGGTTACTACGTCGAGCAGGAGTTCCGAGCCTTTGATTTTCTTGGTCTCAATCCGTTTCTCTGGGATTTAGTCGGATCGGTTGTCGGTTGTCTGCTTGCCGTCTTCTTCGGCCCACCGGCCAAAGAAGAAACCGTTCGAGAGTACTTCCCCGAATGATTATTGAGTCGTTCTGCGTATGAATTGATAGACAACGGGGAATTTGGCGAGTTACCGCAGCCAACGGGCAGTGGTATTGAACGACTGCCCGTTCTCTTTGGGTGATGCTCTTTGGGTGATGCTCTTTGGGTGATGCTGTTCGGTGCTAAATCTGACGTCTAAAGTGATTTCAATGCGTCAATGATTTGCTGATCGTGACCATCGACTCGCACTCTTTTGAAAAGCTTGGCAACCTTGCCATCGGCATCGATGATGTAGGTGGATCTCTGTATCCCCATTGATTTCTTGCCGTACATGTTCTTCTCTCGCCATGCTCCGTACTTTTCGGCCATGGCGTGATTTTCATCGACCAGCAGCGGGAATGGCAGATCAAACTTCTCGATGAATTTCACATGGCTCTCGGCTGTGTCGGTGCTAACGCCAAAAAGGTGGACATCAAGTTTTTTTAGTTCTTTCCAGCGGTCTCTAAGTGCACAAGCCTCTTTGGTGCATCCCGGTGTGTTGTCTCGGGGATAAAAGTAGATCACGACTGGCTTTCCCTTGAGAGCACTCAGTCGAATCTGGTTGCCCGCTTGGTCCTTGAGTGTGAATGCTGGGGCTTTTTTGCCTTCCTCTGTCCAGTCGGCCATTGGGAATCTCCTTGGTAAGCCTGGGATTGGTGGTGAGAAATGGAGCAGATTCCTGTGACTTTCGAACGGTTCGGTGCGTGACAGATTCTGCAAATTCACTAGACTTTACGTCGATGTCCACCCACTTTAGCGATAACCCCATGTCCGAAAAACAACCTGTTGAGAGTTCTGACGCTGGTGATGAGCCCTTGGATGCTACCGAGGCGTCAGGCAAGCCGGTCGATGAGATTGGTATTTCCACAACTCCGAAGGATCGAGCGATTCGCCCGTTCGGCACAGAGGAGGCGAAGAAGTTAGCCGCTGCTGCAGCGCGTGTTGCGTTGGATAATAACGGGCAAGACGTCGCCGTCTTGGATGTGTCCGCACAGAGCGCCGAGTTTGATTTCTTTGTTTTTGCAACCGGTACAAGTCGGCGGCAGTTGCACGCGATCAGCGAACAGATCGACGATGTTCTAGAAAAGGATCTAGGCGATAAACGGATGGGAATTGAAGGTTACGAAGAAAGTCGCTGGATCGTCCTTGATTATGGTAGCGTCGTGATTCATCTGTTTGATGACGAGACCCGTGAATACTATGACTTAGAGTCACTTTGGGCCGACGGAACGCTAGTTCCTCTCGAGGACTTGGGCCTGACTCAGGCAGAATAGCTTGGCAGTCACTCAACCCTGCTCGAGCCAAGTATCGAAAACAGCCTGCAGCATGACAGCCTCCACCACGGTCCATCAAACGAGATCCTGCGTCTCTGTTGAGTGCATTTATTGTTCGTCGCCAAGTTTCGCAGCCTTCTGATCGCGGGATCTGGTTTCCTCTTCGCTTTGCATTTGCCGCTATGCACCTCCCTAACTTACTTCAACAGCGTTTTCGAGAGTCTCTCGCTTCGATGACTGATCGAGCGGAGACGTATGCTGCAATGATTCGGCCGACCGCGGATCCGAAGCATGGTGATTATCAATGCAACTGCGCGATGCCGCTGAGCAAAGAGTTAGGGCGCAATCCTCGCGAAGTCGCTGCGTCGATTGTTGAAAACCTCAAGGTGGACGATCTTTGCTTGCCACCTGAGATAGCTGGCCCCGGTTTTATCAACCTGACGCTGAAGGATGATTACCTTTCAGAGACGACTCGATCTCTTCTCGGTGATGCGCGTTGCGGTGTTGAGCCCATCAAAGAAGAAAAATCTATCGTGATTGATTTCTCTTCGCCTAACGTCGCCAAGCCAATGCACGTTGGTCACATTCGCAGCACCGTGATTGGTGATGCTCTTGCACGCTGTTTGCGTTTCCTTGGTTACAACGTCGTGACGGATAATCATCTCGGTGACTGGGGGACGCAGTTTGGGATTATTATTTACGGATACAAGCATTTCGGTGATCCGGACGTGGTTGATTCGAATCCGGTGCAGGAGCTCACCAAGCTGTATCGAATCGTTCACCAATTGATCGAATACCGGAAAGCCAAGCGTTCGTTGGAGAATTTTGAAGAGACGATTGTTGAAGCACAGAGAGTCGTCGATCATGCCAGTGCCGCGGTCGAGCAGGCGGAGGGATCCAAACTCAAGTCGGCCAAGAAATCACTCGCATCGGCCGAGCGCCGTCTTCAATCGATTTTGTCGACTCGGCGTTCCGCTGAGCAGAAAGTGGAAAGCATCGAATCAGATCCTGTGTGGGCGGATCGAGCATCTAAACACTCCGAGATCGACCAGTCGGTGTTGGAGGAAACCGCGAAATTACACCGTGGAGACGCCGAGAATCTTGCGTTGTGGGAGAAGTTTCTGCCCCACTGCAAGGATGAAATCAATCGTGTTTATGACCGGCTTAATGTCGAGTTTGATCATACGCTTGGCGAAAGCTTTTATCACTCAAGGCTGGAAGGTGTCGTCGAAAAGCTTCGTGGTGCCGGTTTAGCCAAAGAGAGCGATGGAGCGGTTTGCGTTTTTCTGGATGAATTTGACGCGCCGATGATTGTTCAAAAGCAAGACGGTGCATATCTCTACGCAACGACCGATCTCGCGACCCTGCAATATCGGTTGGGAGAGTTTAACCCTGGCGAAATTCTATACGTGGTTGATACGCGGCAAAGCGAGCATTTTGAAAAGCTATTTGCTGTTGCGGATCAGTTCGGGTTGGCTGGCATTAAATTGGTACATGTCAACTTCGGAACGGTGCTTGGCGAAGATGGTAAGCCGATGAAGACTCGGAGCGGTTCGTTGATCGGCTTGGAGAGTCTCCTTGATGGTGCCGTGGCCCGAGCAAAGCAGGTGGTGTGTGATTCAGGACGACTCGCATCATTCAACCCGCCAATGGATACAGCCGAGCAAGAGATGATTGCTGAAGTGGTTGGGATTGGTGCGATTAAATTTGCAGATCTCAGTCACCATCGAACAAGCGACTACCGCTTTAATCTTGAAAAAATGGTTGCCCTTGACGGCAATACTTCTGCATATGTGCAGTACTCCTACGCTCGAACGCAAAAGATTCTCGAAAACGCGCAGAAAGCTGAGCAGGATGTTGCGGAGATGGTAACTCAGCATGGTATGAAGCTATCGCATCCGGCAGAGCGTCAATTGGCACTCATGCTGATGAAGCTTGAAGAAGCTCTAGTCACTTTGCACAAAGATTACGCACCGAATCAGTTGGTTGATTACCTGCTCGATACTGCTAAGGCTTATTCTAAGTTCAACGAAAATTGTCATGTTTTGCGAGCTGAAACGCCGCAGATACAAGCCACGCGTTTAGCCTTGGTGTGCCTCACAGGTCGAACGCTGCAGTTGGGACTTGAATTGCTCGGTATCGGTGTGGTGCCTCGGATGTAGGTTGGCAATAGTCAATACGGTTCATCTTTTGGGAATCCGGCTTGGCGAAAGTCGATGCATCGGTGAGTCCCTTTGTTGTCAAATGCGATAATCGGCAAAACCGGCACGATTGGTCTTGGCCTTTTGGTTGCAATCGCTGGACTTAAAAGTCGGCGATGTTGAGCGGTTGTTGGTATACTAGCGGGTCGGTTTTCCGTGACGGCTTCTAGGTGATACCCGCCCTTGCCGATCAACGGCAATGATAGGCAGTTAGCCATTTACTTGCGCTTCGCGTTTTCGCGTGGTGGGCCGCACCGACGAGTCGTTTCTTCAGGATTTTTCCGAGCATGCAGTTTGCCACGACAGTTCGACGAAACTTGCTGCTCCCTGTTGTTTGGGGGCTACTCTTGCCAACAGCAAGTCGGTCCCAAGATCCTGCCGCGACCGATTTTTTTGAAACCAAAATTCGACCGGTGCTGGTTCAGCATTGCTATGAATGTCACTCACAGGATGCTGAGGAAATCTCGGGTTCCTTGCGAGTCGATTCCCGTGCCGGTTTACAAGCGGGCGGTGATAGCGGGCCGGCTATTGTGAATGGTGATCCTGATCTGAGTCCACTCATCTCGGCAATCCGCTACGAGACTTCTGAGATGCCACCGAGTGGGAAGTTAGCGGAACACGTGATCAAGGATTTTGAAGATTGGATTCGAGCCGGCGCAATCGATCCTCGGAATGACACAGCGTTGTCTACCGATGCAAGTGGCGAGGTGGATTGGAGCGAAGCGAAAGACTTTTGGGCCTTCAGGCCTCGGGCGGTTTTGCGAGATACACCGAAGCTCGGTGAAGAGGTTGAGGTGGCCGAATATCCAAGTCGAGGTATCGTCGATGATTTTCTAAATGTTGAGCTCGCCAAGTCTTCGATCCGACCCAATCCTGCTGCACAACCCGAGACGCAGCTTCGGCGACTCTGTTATGACCTGACGGGGTTGCCACCATCGATAAAGATGCAGGATCAATGGTTGGCTGATCCTTCGGATAAGAACTGGAACCGCATCGTCAACGAGCTTTTGGCCTCTCGAGGCTTTGGTGAGCATTGGGCACGTCATTGGATGGATGTCGCTCGATACGCGGATAGTAATGGCAGTGATTTCAATGCAACCTTTCACGAGGCTTGGCGATATCGAGAATTCCTTATCAGGTCATTCAATGAAGATCGCCCATTCGATGTGATGATTCGGCAGCAGATCGCTGGCGATCTCTTGCCGTACACAAGTGATGAGCAGCGTCACGATAACGTTGTGGCAACCACATTCTTGATGCTTGGTCCTAAAATGCTTAGCGAGCGAGATAAGGAGAAGTTAGTCCTCGATGTCGTTGATGAGCAGATTGACACGGTGGGTCGAGCCTTTTTGGGGCTTACGCTTGGATGCGCTCGCTGTCACGATCATAAATTTGATCCGGTTCCAACAGAAGACTATTACGCTTTGGCGGGGATTTTTCAGAGCACTCAGACGTTAAATGGTGAGAGCCAGAAGTATGTGAGCACATGGAATCGAGTTGAGCTTCCGTCCTCTGATGCGCAACGCAAGGCAATTACTGATCACAAGAAGAGTGTGAAGCGATTGGAATCATCTGTCAAAGATGTAGAAGGTCAGTTGAAAGAGCTTAAAGGTCGTTTGCCCGGTTCACAGGCTGGTTTGATTGTGGATGATACCGATGCGAAGAAAACCGGTGTCTGGAAAACGTCAACCAGCTACAAGCACTTCATTGGTGATGGGTACCTTCACGACGACATGGCAGGTAATGGTGAAAATGCGATTGAATATCGAATTCGCCTGCCGCAAGCAGGTAAATATGAGGTCAGGTTATCACATTCGCCGGGGAACAATCGTTCGGCAAAAGTTCCAATTCAATTGATGACCGTTCAAGGTGAGGTGGAAGTTTTTCTAGATCAGAGAAAAGTCCAGTCGGAGCCGATGTGGTCATCGATCGGCACGTTTGATTTGAGAGGTGACGAGGATACTGTGTTGACGATCCGCAACGCAGGTACTTCTGGATACGTGATTGCTGATGCGGTTCAGTTTTTACCGCACGGTGAAGAGGAAGCACTGAGAGAAGATGCGGAAACTCTGGCTCTTCGAGCCGAAGTTGAAAAGCAAGAAATGGTTTTGAGTGACTTAAAAAAGGAACTTGATGCAACCAAGAAAGCAGTGCCTCCGCCACTCCCAGTTGCGATGGCGCCCTCGGATCGAGTCGTGGAGAAAATTGCGGATAGCCCGATTCATATTCGCGGTGAAGTCAGGAATCTCGGAGCGGTGGTACCTCGAGGTTTTTTAACAGTGTGTAGCACGGAAGAGACGAAGACAGAATTTACGAAAGCAAGTGGACGGCTTGAGCTAGCTGAGTGGCTAACACATCCGGAGCATCCTTTGGTTGCAAGGGTTTTCGTGAATCGGGTTTGGATGCACCTTTTTGGTGAAGGCTTGGTTCGTACGATCGATAACTTTGGCTATCAGGGTGATCGACCGAGTCACCCCGCGTTGTTGGATGATCTTGCGGAGCGTTTTGTTCAGAGTGGTTGGCAACTCAAATCGTTGATTCGCCAACTTGTCAGTAGCCACGCTTATCGTCGATCCTCGGCGAATCAAGCTGATGCGATGGCGAAAGATCCCGAGAACCGAAAACTTTGGCGAGTTCCTCGGCAGCGACTAACCGCTGAATCCATTCGCGACTCAATCGTCTATTCCACTGGTCGCCTAGATCGATCTGGCAGAATTGAACCGATGGCCGGTCGCGGGGTTTTGGTCTCGAGCAATAACGCTGATAGTTCAGCACGCTTTGACGATGTAGCCTCGCCATGTCGGTCGATCTATTTGCCTATCGTACGGGGATACCTTCCTGAATTTCTGTTGGCATTGGATATGGCCGATCCGGACTTGTTGGTCGGTAAGCGACCAACAACCAATGTTCCATCGCAGGCACTCGTTTTGATCAATAGTGACGAGATGCATCAGTGGGCGAAGCAAACAAGCGAAAGAATACTTGCCGAGAGTATGTCTTTGGGGAGTCGCGTTGAGAAAACAAGTAGGATGCTGTTGCAGCGTTGCCCGCGACCGTACGAAATGAAGTTAGCCGAGGATTATTTCTCGGGCAGGGAACATGATGTGGCGGCATGGACCCAATACATTTCGGCAATTTATGCATCGTCGCCGTTCCGGTTTGTCGATTAACAGTTGTGTCCGAGAGAGAATTCAAACGTTTTATTGGTTAACAAAGTGCAAAACTTAAAGCGAAACAAGGAATCAGGCATCCGCGGTTGCTCGCGGCGTACGTTTGGCGTGACCAGCGGTTTCGCGTTGGGCGGCTTAAGTGTTGCTGCGTTTGAACCCGACCAACGTTTATTCGGACTGGATGTTCCGCCAAATTCGCAGGAGTTGGGGGGCGGTCCCGCCATCCGTCAGTTGCACGTTCCAGCGAGAGCCAAGCGTGTGATTTTTCTGTTCATGCACGGCGGCCCAAGTCACGTCGATACTTTTGATTACAAGCCGAGATTGGCCAAGGACGATGGGAAGCCTTTTCCTGGGAAGTTACCTCCAAATATTGATGCAGTTCCCACGCTTCTCAATGGTCCGTGGAGGTTTAAGCAAAGAGGCGATTCGGGGCTTTGGGTTAGTGACTTGCTTCCTCACATGGCGGAGCACGCCGATTCGCTGTGTGTGATTCGGAGTATGCATACCAAGGGGCAATCTCATGGTCAGGCCGTTGGGATGGTTAATACCGGTAGCGATAATCTGGTTCGGCCAAGTGTTGGCGCATGGATCAGTTATGCCTTGGGTAGTGGGCATCCTGATCTTCCCGCGCACATGGCGATTGGACCTGCTACAGCTCATGGTGGCCCGCGTAACTATGGGGCTGCTTTCCTTCCAGCCATGCATCAAGCGACGGCAATCGGCAGTAATGGTAAACCCGGGAGTGGTAAGATTTCACACCTTGATGGGCCGGGGGATGACCATCAGGTTCGCGAGCGTTTTGATTTAGTCAGGCGTATGAATGCCGAGCACTTGCAAGCGGTCGGTTCCGATCGAGAACTCAGGGGTGCAGTGGAAGCGGTCGACTTGGCATCTCGAATGAGAACCGCTGCACCGGATGTCTTTAATTTGGAGCTTGAAACAGAGGCTACTCACCAAGCCTACGGCCTCGATGCCAAGGAAACGGAGGCATTTGGTAAAAGCTGCCTGTTGGCGAGACGCCTCGCTGAATCAGGTGTGCGTTTTGTCTCTGTAAGCAGTGGCCAAGTGTGGGACCAGCACGGAAACCTAGAATCCGGTCACAATAAGAACGCACTGGCGACGGATAAGCCGATCGCAGCACTGATTGCGGATCTCAAGCAACGCGGTCTATGGGATGACACGTTGATTGTTTGGGGTGGCGAATTTGGCAGGACGCCTGTTGTTCAGGGGAAGAATGGCCGAGATCATAACCCTCAGGGCTTCTCCATGGTTCTCTCTGGAGGTGGTGTTCGATCCGGTTTTGCTTACGGTGAAACGGACGATTTTGGATATTACGCCGCGAAGGATCGTGTTCACATGCATGACCTGCACGCGACGATGTTGCACCTGCTGGGGATTGATCACGAGAGGCTGACCTATCGATATGCAGGTCGAGATTTTCGATTGACCGATGTACACGGTAGGATCATTGATCCGGTGATTGCTGGCTAATGTGATTGATGGATAGTAAACCGTCTGTTCGTCTTATGGACCCTGAGGCGTGAGGGAATTTGGAATTGGTTGTTGAGTTGACTTTCTCTGTCTTTCTGGTGACTACATGTCAAACCGATGCCGAACCGTTAGTGTGATGCCTTTGAGGGGATCCGTGTATCTCATTGTCGTCATGAGAAACGCTTTTTCCGCCCTTCTGTTTTTTCTGACTTCAACTGGCAATTCGCTTCACGCACAGCAGGCAGATGAGGGTGATCGTTCTGCGAGCCAATCCCCGATAGTCTCTTCGGGCGAAGTTGCTGAACTTTTTGCTGAGCAGAGTTTGGTTTCTTTGGCGGATGCGTCAAGCTTTGATGAAGCTCTCGAAGTCCTTGGTCTCGACACCGAGTTGATTTTTAAGCATCCGCTGCGAGGGACGGAGTTGATAGAGTCAATCCCCGAACCACTTCCCTTCTGGGCGGCGTTGGATCGTCTACTCGATCAGAAGCAACTCGATGTGGATTTTTATGGTGGCGGGTCGGGGACGCTGAACCTTGTGAGTCGTCAACCGGGGCGTCTTTCGCGGAGCGGAGCAGCTGCTTACTGTTCCGTCTTTCGAATTGAACCAATCTCGGTTACCTCGAAACGAACCGTTCGACAAGCTGGTCTCAGTGGTGTCAGTTTGGCTATTGAGATTTCGTGGGAGCCGCAGGTACGACCGATTGGTCTTGCGTTTCCTTTGCAGGAAATACGAGCCATGCTTGACGATGGTTCCGTTCTGTTGCCGCAGCAGTCAGGCGGAACGATCGAGGTTAGCACAAATAGCGAGATCGCTTTCGCCGAGTGTCGGCTTCCCCTGCAGTTGCCAGAGGGGCGACCGCGTCGTATCGAATCGCTTAAGGGGGTCATCCAGACGATGTTACCAGGGATACGGCAGCGTTTTGAAATTCCACTCAGTGGTGAGTTTAACTCGGTAACCATCGATGCTATGACGGTGCGTGTCGGAGATGTGCGACAGCAGGACCAGTTACAGCAAGTATCGCTTGAAGTGGAGTTGGAGGATGCAGGCCGATCTCTGGAAAGTCATCGGCGATGGGTGCTTGAGAATCGCGCCTTCTTGCAAAAGGAAGACGGCACTCAGCTCTCGCATCTGGGGTTCGAAGTTTTAAGTCAATCTGATTCTGGTTTTAGGGTCAACTATCTATTCAATCTTAGTGATGGGGCACACCGCGCCACCTTGATTTATGAGTCACCCACTTCGGTTGCAACTCGCGAAATTGAGTTTGAAATCAAGGAGATAGAATTGCCGTGAAAGTCTTTCAGAGAATGATTATGCACCGCCACCGTCTGCTGGTTTTTTCCTTGTTCTTAGCATTCAACCATCTGGGCATCGTTCGCGGAATTGCAAAGGATTTGGCACCGGACGACATCATCGCATCGGTGGATGGTAATCCTGTATACGTTGGCGAGTTGAACCTGATACTCGCCGAGCGATTTCGAAATCAGCCCTTAGATTCCATTGATGTTGATTTGAAGCGTGCAACCTGTCATTTGCTGGCGCAGCGTCGTCTTGCGTTGCGTGCACTGCGAAAAGTAGGTGGTGAGCCGCTTGCTCAGATGGTTCAAAATGAAATTGATGCCTTTATTTTGGAAGCAAAGCGTCGCGGTAGTACGTTGCAGCACCAGGCCAAGGCTCGATCATCTGATGCGGCATCTCTTCTCGTTGATCTTTCATGGAGAGTCGCCTGGGGGGCGTATCTGAAGAGCAAATTAACAGAAGAGAATCTGCGTCGATATTTTGAAAAGAACGCGACGTCCTACAACGGAACACGGTACCGTATTTCCCAGATTTTTATTCGTCCGGCATCAGCCACCGAGGTGGATATTGTTGAGTCGGTTAAAGCGCTGTCCTCACTTGCGTCCGAGATTCAAACAGCGGGCGAACGCGAGATAGCCTTTGCGGATGCTGCTCGTCAGTACAGTGAATCATCCACGGCTCAGGCCGGAGGCGACTTGGGATGGGTGGAGTCGGACGGGGACTTGCCCGCCGGTCTGATGAAAGAAGTCAGGAAGTTGCCGGTCGGGTCGGTCAGCCGTCCGTTGAGAAGTCCTTTGGGTGTACACTTGCTTTTTCTGCATGAACTGGAAAAAGGGAGCCTAACCTTCGAGGAGCTGACGGACATAACAGTACTCCGTCGTGATGCGGCAAATGCGATGTTTGAGGCATTGGTGGAGTCCGAGGCTGAGACAGAGGTGGTATGGCATCTCGATGGGCTCAAGCCACCAACTGCTCAACAGTGAGGCTAACCAGTCAGCGTGATGTGCTTGAGTGATTTGACTGAGTGATGTTTCAGAGCCGTGGATCTGCTTCTCTCAGATCGAAGCCTTGCGTGCAAGCACTGGGGGCTTCGATCACATTTTATTTTGCACTCTGTTTCTTACGCTCTTCGCTTCATCTTGCAAACCGGTTGGTGTTCCGGGAAGGGATTTAGACATTGCTAATCAATGAGCAGCCAGCCTTCTTTAGTCGCGAACGCTTGGCAATTTTTTGCGCATTCGGATGGTTCTTTTGCATCCTCGCATCTTATTCAATGGTTCGCCCCGTTCGTGAAACCATGGGAACGGTTGTTGGGAAAGGTGAATTGAAGTGGTTGTTTCTGGCCGGTTTTTTTGCGATGTGCGTGATTGTGCCACTATACGCATTATTGGTTCAGCGAGTGTCACACCGATCCATTGCAAGAGTGGTGTTTCACGGTTTTGCACTGAGTTCACTCGGTTTTCTGCTCACACTCAATTTCCATGGTGCTTCTGAGAATCTCTGGATTGCGAGGTTGCTTTTTGTTTGGATTAGCGTGCTCGGGATCTTTTCAACGAGTGTTTTTTGGAGCGTCTTGGCGGACTTATTTGGTAGCGATCAGGGAAAGCGATTGTTCGGAGTGATTGCATCGGGTGGAACCATCGGTGCGATTGCTGGTTCTTTTGTGACCAGTCAGGTGGCTGGCCGTCTCGAAACGGCGTGGCTGATGCTGTTTCCTGCAGTTTTTCTGGAGTTGGGGCTTTTGTTTGGTCGTTACCTTGAGCTCAATTCACGAGGGTCGAGGGTTTCTGATGAAGCGGAGGCAGTGCAAGATGAAGAGCTCCGTCAGGGTGGCTTGTTTTCTGGGGTGCAGCACGTTGCGCAGTCCAGTTATTTGATGCGGCTTGCAGCTTTCTTGATGTTCGTGCAGGCATTCGGCACGCTTCTCTATAC
>JAKMEW010000029.1 GCA_022425745.1 Rubripirellula sp. | reverse complement strand
GTATCGATGCTACCCGGGACGGTCTGACTGGTGTGTTTGAAGAGATACGTTTTCCCAGGAACCATCGCGTCAGGATTCATCCAAACGAGCATCGCTTCGATCCGCTCTTGGCTCTGAGGTAGATTCCCCGGACGCACCATCATGTCACCACGGCTCGCATCAATCTCGTCTTCGAGCGTGACGATTACCGACAATGGTGTGAACGCCTCCTCAACCGAACCGTCAAACGTGACAATTTCTTTTACCTTTGACCGCTGCCGACTCGGCAACACCATGATCTCCTCACCCTTGCGGATGATGCCGGATGCGATGGTGCCACAGAATCCTCGGAAGTCGAGATTGGGTCGATTGACGTATTGGACCGGCATGCGGAAGTCTTGCAGATTTCGATCACTACCGATGTATACCGACTCGAGGAAACTCATCAGCGTGCTACCGGAGTACCACGGTGATCGCTCGCTGCGATCCACAACATTGTCCCCATCGAGGGCGGAGATCGGTATGAAGTGCAGGTCGGGTAGATCCAGCCTTGCCGCAAAGGAACGATACTCGTCACAGATTTCGTTGAATCTTGCTTCACTGAAATCAACTAGATCCATTTTGTTGACGGCCACCACCACGTGGCGGATACCTAAAAGCGAAACAATGAAACTGTGCCGCCGTGTCTGGGTGAGAACACCATGGCGCGCGTCAATCAGGATGACGGCCAGATCCGCGGTACTCGCCCCGGTCGCCATATTACGCGTGTACTGCTCGTGGCCGGGCGTGTCCGCAATGATGAATTTTCGTTTCGCGGTGCTGAAGTAACGATAGGCCACATCGATGGTGATGCCCTGCTCACGCTCCGCCTTGAGTCCATCGGTCAACAACGCAGGATCGAACTTGCCACCTGTGGTGCCAACCACTTTCGAGTCGGCTTCAAGTTGCATCAACTGATCTTCGTAGATCATCTTGCTGTCGTACAGCAGACGACCAATCAATGTACTTTTACCGTCATCGACAGAACCGCAAGTGATGAAACGCAGCAGTTGCTTACGTTCGTGCTGCTTGAGGTAAGCTTGAATATCGGTAGCGATCAGGTCCGATTGGTGACTCATGATAGAAATGTGGTTTCGATGATTTGGGTTAAAAAAATCTTGCGGTCAGCGAGCCGATCTAAGGGATACACAATCGAGCGAATCTTAGAAGTATCCGCGTCGTTTCTTTTCTTCCATTCCCGCTCCGCCCTCATCCTGATCGATGATCCTCCCTTGCCGTTCGCTGGTCTTGGCGAGCAACATTTCCTGGATCACCTCCGGTAACGTGGTTGCACCACTTTCCACGGCACCCGATAGCGGGTAGCAACCCAAGGTGCGGAACCGCACCATCTTCGTCTCCTCTTTCTCGCCCGGCAAAAGCGGCATCCGGTCGTCATCGCGCATCAGTAAAACGCCATCGCGATTCACAACCGGCCTCTCGGCAGCCAGATAAAGAGGAACGATGGGAATGTTCTCGAGATGGATGTATTGCCAGACGTCGAGTTCCGTCCAATTGCTCATCGGAAAGACGCGAATCGACTCACCTTTGTTCACCCTACCGTTGTAAAGATTCCAGAGCTCGGGTCGTTGATTCTTAGGATCCCATCGATGCGACTTGTCGCGAAAACTAAAGACGCGTTCCTTGGCTCGGCTTTTTTCCTCGTCACGCCGTGCGCCACCAAACGCCGCATCAAACTCATATTGATCCAGAGCCGCCTTAAGCGCATCGGTCTTCATCAACTCGGTGTGCCGCTCACTGTCTTCCCACGGCTTGATATCGTGCTTCAATCCGTCCTGGTTGATGTGAACAAGTAGGTCAAGACCGAGTTCCTTTCGCGCGTAGGTCTCGCGAAACTCGATCATCTCTCGGAACTTCCATGTCGTATCGACGTGCAGAAGTGGAAAGGGTGGCTTGGCGGGATAAAACGCCTTGCGCGCCAAGTGCACAAGCACCGCCGAATCCTTACCAATGCTGTAAAGCATGACTGGCTTTTTGAATTCTGCGACCACTTCGCGAATGATATGAATACTTTCAGCTTCAAGCTGCTTGAGATGCGTAAGGCTGTAATCCGACATCGCTGGATTGATTAACCGCTTTTTGCGTTCTGTTTTGGGAAGCATATGTAAACGAGGCAGACTTGCCGAACGGATATCTTCCGGTCTATCCAGACCACCTCGTTCCTTTGTTATTCGGGTCTAGCATGACCCATCTCGATGGAATCGCCTAGGGCTAACGCACTTGCACAAATCATCACGCAGCAACAACCCTAGCACCCCAACAATCCTACTCACCTGACCTAAAGGATCGAAGAGCTCGGCTGGCCCATTGGGGCGAATCCACCGTTCTACGATGCAAAATCGGATCAACCCGTTTCACCCACACCTTGATCGAGCCAGAAGAGTCGATCCGCAATGAAGACGAAATCACACCGTCGCTCCCAACCTGCGGGAGCAGTGAACCGGCCCCCTGCGGGAGCAGTGAATCGGCACGAGTGCCGGTTCACCATTCAGCACTCCGGCAACGTCAATCCGCAACCACCTCGAGTCTAGAAAGGTCGCGGCCATGAGGAGAGATTTGCAAGATCACGCCTTCTCGTTCTTCCTCGGCGTCACCGAGGGAATACGAAGCAACCCTTCGCAGATCGAGTCCATTCAAAAGGCCAAAATGTCGTGCTTCGCCGCGTTCCTCGACCCACTTCGGCCCCTTAATGAGGAGCAAACGGTCCACGTTTTCCCAATGTGGAGCGACCCAGCGACAAAACTTCGCCAAGCTGCCCACCGCACGTGAAACGATCGAGGTGAAGCGAAAATCTTCCAGAAGATCCTCACCTCGGGCCCCATAGACGGCAACGGGTAAATCCAAATCGGACACGATTTCGTTTAACGCGCCGGCCCGCTTCGCAACGCTCTCAGCCAAAGCCACTTCGATATCTGGCCTCATGATCGCCAGCGGAATCCCGGGAACTCCATTCCCACTTCCCAGATCCAATACCTCCTCGCCCGAAGCGAGCAGCGGTGCAAGATGAAAACAGTCTCGAAGGTCTCGCCCCACAAAAAGATCCCAACTGGTGTGGCGAGTCAAATTCAAGCTCTCGTTGAGTCCCCACATGGTGTTTGCGTACAGTTCCAACTTCTGCGCGACTGACTCCTCCAGTTCAATCTGGTTCGCTTCGAGTGCTGCAGCAAAATTGGGGTCAATGGACATAGACGCTCTCAGAAAAAATAATGGCTCCGGTGAAACCACGCACGGCATGAAGCCTATCGGAGCAAACCAAAAAGAAGTCGATCATAACGTTCTGACCCCGCCATGATGATCACCAGAACGCGACTTGGGAAGGAGCCCAAAGAGCCTCACCACCTCTCGAACGTATTTCCATCACCAATCAATCCATTTACTCATGAAAATTGCGAAAAAGATGCTCCCCGATTCACCCACCGATTCACCCACCAGTTTTTTTGTCTACGGAACACTCAAACGGGGACAGTGCCGTGAACATCTTTGGCCAGTCAGCCCGCGAACGATCACGCCGGCATGGCTTCTAGCGACACTTTACGGTCGCAAAGACTACCCGGCGCTCCAAGTTGGCAAAGACCACGTCCTTGGTGAAGTCTGGGCTTTCGAGGCATCTGAGATACACAGGGTCATCGAACAACTTGACCAGATCGAAGGAACCAATCAGCCAAACGAATCTGACCTCTATCACCGGCGTATCGTGGATTGCTTTGACCTCAATCAACGCCCCCTAGGTCGCAGTTACTGCTACTTCTACGCGATTGACCCGGTTGAGGACGGGTTTTACAGGGTCTTGCCCAGAGATCTCTCGGGACACTCCGAGTGGGTCTTCATGAAGCAGGAAATGGCCGGCCGAGCGACATCAGATCCGCCGCCAGCACTCCCATCGTTCCCAATGGCTTTCTGGCCTGAGACTTGAGACCAAAGTACTAGGCACTGACAACTAAACGTCGCGTCATCCACCGGCGACATCCTCGGTACGCGAATCGTCCGACTTCAATTCGTCTGACCTTAACTCATCGGGCAAAGAAAGGAGATCCTGAGTTTCACCCACCCACTTTGGCGCCGGGTGGACCCCCTCCCTTGGGTCGACTTTTGATTTATCCGTGAGCTGCTTGATCTCATCGGCAGTGTACAGCTGCGGAATTTCCTGATCGCCGCGTCGGAGCCGATAAACGAGACGGCCTTTACGTCGCAGATAATAGATCCCCCAAATCTGCGCCACAAATCGATCTCGCTCGAAACCGAGCCCGACCGTCTCCACCTGATCACCGATATCAAAGCCTTCCTCTTTGACCTTGAGCCACATCACTGGTTTCAAGCGGAAGGTCACTTCGCCGTACCGGTAATGGTAATACTCGCCGTCAAACTCCTCACGACGAAATACTCGCTCACTTGGAAAACATCGCAACGCGACCTCTCGATCATCGGGATGAATGAATTCAACCCCGTCTTGGGGCCAGCGAACAATGCACCCGTAATCTGGCAGGATCGGCCACTGCATCTTCCCAACCTTTCAATAAATCTCCAGCTGAATCAGCGAGCCTAACCGACCCATTGATCCTCGACCAAACGGCATCCTCAGTAAAGCATTCAGTAAAGCATTCAGTAAAGCATCTTGACGAAACTCGCGACCAAACCAGCGTTGGCATCGTGTCGAATACTCCGGACAGCAAAGCCTGCTCGCAGACCATGGCGGGGCTAGCGACACGTCTGGAAAACAATTGACGTCAGAACTACAAGAAGGTGGAAACTGGCATGACAAAAATCTTGCCATCTCCAATCCGTCCGCTTCTGGTTACGGCAACCACTTTCTCTATCACTTCTTCACATCGAGAATCATCAACCCAAAGAGTGATTTCGATTTTTGGCACGAAAGCCTCCGAGTACTCCGTCTCCTGATACTCATCGACATAACTCTTCTGCCGCCCGTAACCCTTCACCTCCATCACACTCAACGCCTCAATCGGTGCTCTCCTCAAACTGGTGAGCAGCAATTCTGCGAGATGCGGACGAATGACGGTAACGATCTGTTTCATGGCAACCAGTTTAGGGACTAATGAAAAAGATTTCCATCACGAATCAATCCCCAGGTCGATGCGAAAAAAAAC
>JAKMEW010000274.1 GCA_022425745.1 Rubripirellula sp. | reverse complement strand
TGACATAGATAGGAAACCAAACGCACGATTCAATTCTCCAAAAAAGAAACACACCCATCAGCGGAATCGCGAGCAACATGCTGATTTGGATAGCCAACCGGAGCATCAGAGTTCCCTGACTAAAAATCTCACCGTGAAGTTCTTTATCGTAAACCGGATTACAGCCATCAGGCATCAAATCTCGCTTGCGAGGCGGAGCAAACAGTCGGTCGGGAAATTGATCGGATTGGATCACCAATCCTATCGCACGTTCAGATTCCATTTCTAAATCGACCACCTCCTGCCCCTCGCTGCCAAGGTCAGGAGGATAAAGAAGTCGGCGTGCCGCAGCGGCGCCTAGTGCAACGACAACAACCAGAGCGACAGGTGGAAACACGAGAGTGATCATCTTCAGGCGATAGGCGCCGTCTCCCTCGAACCCCTGCCAGAACAAAATGGCACCAATCGCGAGTGGCAAGATGACAAGATAACTCACCACCAGAGAGTGGCTTGTTTTTGAGAAATAGCTGCTGCAAAAGACACTAATCGCCCCGAAGAGCACGATGGAAACGATTAGACCAAAATACGCGCCGAGTACCTCGTAAACGCTGATCCCGCCAAGTGGCAAACAAAGCACGATGATCGGAATTGACGCAAACGCGAACAAAAGAAGATGTGTCAGGGATGCGATCATCTTACCTAAGACGATTGCACCGGGCCGCAGGGGACTCGCAAGCAACATTTCGTACGTGCTACGTTCCTTCTCTCCGCTGATTGCACCGGCAGCAAAACTTGGTGCCATCAATGATGCGATTAAATATTGCCCAATAAAGAAAAGGTTAGAAAGATTCTGTGCCGACGCCGGTGGCGTGGTTAAATCCATTGTCAAATCTTGCGGCCACGCAATCAAAACAATGCACGCCAACACCGCTTGATAAATGGTCAGAAGGAAAAAAGAGCGATGCTTTCGCAGATTGACCAGTAATTCGCGTTGCAAAACTGGATTTTCGCGAAGGTACATGACCACCTCTAAAGACAAACACCGACCAAACCTAACTGGTTTAAACATTCATCACGGAGTGCCGCGATTGCCGAAGTATCAGTCTATCAAGAGCCCTGTATTAAGAACTCTGTATTAATAGCTCCGTGAACGATACAAGCAACAAGACTCGAACATCATTTCAAACTGATGCAATTATAAGTCAGGGATTCAACGAAGACACAATCGGTGTCTTGGAAGTCTCCCCCGATTCTTCAACCACATATTCTGGCATTGCGTACCCCGGCAAACGCTTTCTTAACTCTCGCATGATCGCCAAACCCTTTTCAACAGGAACCTCAAAATGGGAAGCACCGCGAACTCGATCAAGCTGATGAAGATAATAGGGCTGGATCCGGTGATTGACCAACAGGTTACACAGTTGCTCCAAGGTTTCCACGCTGTCATTGATACCTTTCAACAAGACTGCCTGATTGAGGACGGGTATCCCGGCATCGATCAAGCGTGCGAGTCGCTCCAAGACGTGAGCGTCCAGTTCTCTGGGATGGTTGACATGAACCACAAACCAAACCGCCAGCGAAGCCCGCCTAAGGATTTCAATCAACTCACCGGTGACTCGCTGAGGGATCACGATGGGCATTCTGGTATGTACCCGCAACCGCTTGACGTGCTCGAACTGCGCGATCGCCTCGACCATCTCCTGCAGTCTCTGATCAACGAGCGTCAACGGATCGCCTCCGCTCAGCAGAACTTCTTCAACCTCCGTATGCTCTCCTAAATATTTCAATGCAGGCTCGAGAGATTGACCTCCCGCAGAAGCCTCCGAATAGGGAAATTCTCGACGAAAACAGTATCGGCAGTGCACACCGCAGGCTCCCGTGGTGACCACCAAGGCACGACCGTGATACTTGTGCAGAATTGCCGGAGCGGGCATCACCTGCAGGTCACCCACGGGGTCGGTGACGAAACCCGGCATCTCAGCATCCTCATTGGGATCCGGTAATACCTGCCGCAGAAGCGGATCATTGGGGTCTTGTGGACGTATTCGGGAAAGATATTCCAGTGGAACGAAGGTGGGAAATGCTTTTTCCGACCTCACCAACCGATCAAAAGACTTTTCCGATCCACCGCCGCCTCCACACAATTGCCCGCCGTTAGAACTCAAAGCATCGCCATCTAGCCCCAAAATAGAACGCAACTCGTGGCCGGATCGAATCGCCCGTTTCATTGCAATCCGCCAATCCACGACGGATCCGCAATTTTCCTCTCGAAACCAGTCTAAAGCGGGCGGGACAAACTCCGTGCTTCTCGCTAAAATCTCGTCCGATTGGTTTGTTGTCTCGTGGTGTGTCATGCGAGTTGACAATCAGTTTTTCGAATAATTAACAGACAGATCCTCAACACGGAGCCATCCCTACATGGCTACTTATAACACAAGCGACTTCCGTAAAGGACTCAAGGTTCAAATCGATGGCGAACCTTACCTCATGTCGGACATGCAATTCGTGAAGCCCGGCAAAGGCAATGCGTTTTACAAATGCAAACTCAAAAACCTCGTTCGAGGCACCACACTGGACCGCACCTACAAAGGTGGTGACTCCCTCGAATCAGCCGATGTCGAAAACACCGACGTCTCGTTCCTTTATCGACAAGGCGAAGACTATGTGTTCATGCATCAGCAAACTTTTGAGCAGTACGAGGTGCCCGCTTCAGTCGCCGGCGACATTTGGAAGTACCTCAAAGATGGCATGATCTGCTCAATGACCATCTACAACGGCAATCCAATCATCGTCGAAGCACCCAATCAAGTTGAACTTGAAGTCATCGAGTGTGCTCCGGGCACCAAGGGTGATACCGCAACGAATGTTACCAAGCCCGCCAAGGTAGAGACCGGTGCCGAATTTGTTGTGCCCGGTTTTATCAAGGAAGGTAACGTCATTAAGATTGACTCACGCACCGGCGACTACGTCGAACGAGTGAGCAACTAAAGTCCCGTTCGCTTTCGCCAATCGGCTCATGAACAACGAACACTGAAATCACCAACTTTTTATTTCTCGCAGGGAGCACCAATGGTTAACACCTTGTTTCTGCCAGAACTGCGAGAAATGTTGGCCAGTGATGATCGCTTGGAACTTGAAGAGTTCTGTGTCGCGCTCAATGCGGGGCGAACGGCTGAGTTCATGGAGGGGCTTGATGACAACGAAGTCTGGAGGGTGCTGCAGTACGCGACGCCTGAACGAAGAGCCGAAATCTTCGGCTACTTCCAAGAGGTTCGTCAGGTCGCAATGCTCGACCAAGAACCTGCTGAGCAAGTCGCGGCGTTAGTCGATGAAATTCCAGCGGATGACCGAGTTGACCTGATGCAAAGCCTGCCCGAACAGAGGGTGGGCGATATTCTTAAGCTGCTTCCTGTCGACGCTCGCCGTGACATTCAGCGTCTCGGCGCCTACCCGGATGGGACTGCTGGAGCGTTGATGACGACCGAAGTGGCGATGCTGCGGTCAGACCTCACCGCGCGTGAAGCACTCGAAGAATTAGGTCGGCAAGCCAGTGAACTGGAGACCATCTACTACCTCTACGTCGTCGATGAAAATCAATTACTTCTCGGGGTTGTTTCGACCCGACAGCTTGTTTCCTCGCTGAGCAAACCGACTAAAACTCTCTCTGAGATGATGGAATCGGATGTCATTGCCGCTGCGGTGACCGATCACCAAGAAGAGGTTGCACAGAAGGTCGAAAAATACAATCTGCTTGCAATCCCAGTGGTGGACGATGCGAGACACCTAGCTGGAATCATCACGCACGACGATGTCATTGATGTTGTGCGTGAAGAACTTGAAGAAGATGCTCAACGAATCGCGGCGGTGGCACCACTGGAAGATTCATTTCTCGAAGTGGGACTGCTGATGCTTTCGTGGAAACGTGGCATCTGGCTAACCATCCTCTTCTTTGCCGCTCTGCTCACCGCGTTCGCACTCTTTCACTACGATCGCGAACTAGCACAGTATGAATGGCTGGTATGGTTCATTCCCCTCATCATTAGTGCGGGCGGAAACTCGGGCAGTCAATCCGCGACACTGGTGATCACCGCGATGACCAGCGGAGATGTGGCGTTTAGCGATTGGCCCAAAGTGATGAAACGAGAGGTAGTTGTTGCCTTGACCCTTGGTGGCTTCTTGGCATTGATCGGATATTTGGTCGCCTTTTTCCTCGCCCCGAGCCCGAGCGACGCGTTGGTGATTCCACTGACACTGCTGCTGGTGATCTTTTGCGGCTGCGTTTGCGGTGGAGCCTTACCAATGATCTTCAAACGCCTCGGACTCGATCCCGCCATGATGAGTAATCCGTTTGTCGCCGGGATTGTCGATATCCTCGGAATCGTGATCTACATCAACGTCGCTAGGCTGCTCCTTAGCGTTCCGTCATAGCTTGCCTTTCGCGCTGAAGACCGACGGCAATTTCACTTTGATAATCGATCAAACAGATTCTTGGTGATTTGTGTGACGTGAGGGTCATCGCCTCGCAAGCCATGAGTCCAATCTGTTGTCCCTGTGGTGACGACCGTCCCACCCTTTTCGTACACACCAAAAACGGCAGCACCCGTTCGATCCTTTGGAAACCGATCATACCAATGTGAATCCCCCGGAGCCCATCGCGCGGGGCAAGTCGCAAGGATCTGGAAGTTTCGTGGAGTACCATCTCGACCAGTTGGAATAGGTAATCCTTCCTTCCACTCCATTTCGCAACCGTCACACTCATATCCCACGATCGTGTCCTTGCCACCAAACCGATCATTGCGTCCCAAGTCGGTCCCCGCAAACAACCAATGATCCGGTCGATGCACTTTAAAAGAGGCGGGACCGTCCATGAATTGACCGTGACTGCGATGATACCCTCCCCACAAAAAACCAACTCCGGTGAGTTCATTTTCAGGACGGTTGATCAGATGGTGACTCCACAACGTGCTAAGCAGGTGCTGATCCTGGGTGCGATAAACTGGATCGATGTTGTACCACTGTTTCCAGCAGGTAAGCGCCCGCCCATCATCCTCACTTCGCACCTGCCAACAGCAGGTGTTACCACTGAGGAACGCCACGTTTCCTCCACCACTGATAAACGCCTCAAGATGATCCCTCATCGCCGATGACCAGTACTCATCATGGCCAACGCTTAGCACGAGTCGATAATGCTGCAAGATCTCCGGTCGAAACTCCAAGTCCCCGTTGACTGCATACTCAAGGGAATAACCATTCCTCTCTGCCCACTGCACCAGTGGTAACTCCCACTTCTCAAATTGGGATGAAAGCGGACGATCAAAGGAAACACGATGTCCCTGAAGTCCATCCCTGTCGTGATAAGAATAAAGACTATGACCACCCCAATTCGTGTAAGCGTTGTAGGTGTTGGTCGCCAACTGAAGCAAAACCTTGGAACCAGTTCCCGGATCAGCTGAACGCACGACGAATAAGCACCGAGACTGGCGAGTTTTTTTACTCTCGGGTTCTGCTGCGGTAATCGTGGCTAAATAACAGCCGCTTGCCCACGATTCAGGAATGGAGACTTTTGTTGCAACAGGCCAATCACACCCATCCGATGCGGCTCGGTCAGGTATGGCGTAAGAGCCCGCGTTGAATGCTTTACCTCGTAGAACCACCTCGTTGACTTTGCCATACCGCATGATTTCCATGGAAAGATCTTCGGCCGACGCAGAGCAATGAAAAGCTAATTCATCTCCAGCAACCACACTCAGCTTATCGGTGTAGCTATACAGATAGGGGCCTTGAGGAACTGCTTGATCCGCCAACCCTCGCTCACTGCAGATCGCACAGGTAAAACAAATCAAACTCCCCAACAAAGCTGCACGCATCATCACGCATCTCCGGCAATAACCCTGATCCCCTATCTGCTGAACCAACCATCTGGTTTGCTTCGAAATGCACGCCGCTCTCTGAAGGCAAGCGTTCACGAAGCCAATGACTCTTGATTCCCAGACTCTTAATTCCCAGACGATAGATTACCATCCCCGGAAGCGCAGGTGTCGCCATGACAAAGGCCAGTGAAACACAGGGCGAGCCCCCCTGCGACACCACCTGAGACGTGCGACTCCACCAGCGGCTTGAACCCTTCCACGTGCACGAACAGCAGGTCACCGGTGATCGCCTCAAAACAGAGTTTACCGATCAAAGCGATACCAAGACTGCCCCAGAAAACCGCAAAGCCTTTGTCAGCTGCTTTGCGGCTGATTCGAAATTGATCTCCCACAAACCAAACAAATAAACCGGTATCCACACCACTGAGCCCTCGGTAACTAATCACGTGATCGCACGCAAACATCACGGTAGCCGAAACCACCAACGAGACCATCAGCAGAAGCAGAGCGTAGTGTTTTCGATGCCGTGATTCGCATAGTGAAGAAAGAACCACAAACATGAGCAGGTCCCAGAAAAGCTGCTGAGCACCAAAATGAGTTACGTGACCCGTTAACAATCTCCACCATTGCCCATCAACCACGGACGCGAAATCCATCTCCAGTAGCAACACACCACTCGGAAAGAATCCGACGAGCAAAGTAACCAATGACACCAAAAAGGTGACGCGGAACGACTTAACAAGTCCCAGCATCATGCCGTCGCGTGATAGAAGGGAACGAAGTGTCACTTGAGGAGCGTGACCGTCCAATGGTTGATTGGCAATCATGAGCGAGTCTCCTAAGCGGCCTTGATTTTACGACGCATTAAACTCGCCGCCCCTGCACCAGCAAGTGACAGCAATGCTGAAACAGGACCAATCGGCCCGCCACCGCGTGGCCCACCACCACCGGCACCAAAACTGCTTCGAGGTCGTGAGGAATATTGCGATGATCTCGAGCTGTCGTACGAACTAGTCGCGGGTGAAGACGATGACGGAGTAGCTCGCCCCACTTGAGCAGGCGGGCTTGCGGGGGGCGTGGCCGAAGATGGATTTTGTGGCGTGCTGGCCTGACCAGTAGACGAACCTGCGGTGCCAGCATTTGATGAAGCAGGAATACTTTTATCGGAGTCGGCCTGAGGTTTGGCGTTAGAAGAAGTGGCATCTGAGTCCATTCCTTCGGGAGTTTTCACCTTGGTTGCCTCGGTGATCAGCTTCCCTTCGGGAGCTTCCTCAAGTTCCTTTTCAACGGCGATAAAAGAAGTGTAAGCAGTAACAAGTTGATGTCTTAAACCAAGTTCAGTGATTTCAGCTTTCCCTGCAGGCGTTTCCGCACCCACATCACGATTCCAAATTTGACGGATCCGTTGCCTTGCCCAAACCGAACCAATCGAATCGTGCGCAGGCTCGATTTCGGGTAGCTCTAATTCAAGTTCCAGTTCGACAGGCTGTCCCATCACATTACCTCTCAGTTTGACCGTTGAAACACCGACCTGGGAATACTTGGCCAAAACAATGAGTGGCTTCCCTGCATATAAATCGGGTAAGCGATCGGGAACTTGGTCTTGAACCGTCAAATCACCCCAGTCAATCTGCAAGTCCGTCATGTAAGGCGAATTTGTCAGTGCATTAACTTGCTCAGCGAGTGCGACTGGGTTGTCTTGATTGGTGACTTGCAATGAAAAGCCACGTCCTATCTCTGCAGCTCGTTTCATTAAGTAGTCATTCGGGGCAGCGCCGAATGCAACTGGAAAGACTCTCGCATCTTGGAATCGCTGATCCTTGAGATACCTCAGGATAGAATGATCGTTTCCGACGAGAGCATCTGTCATCAAGAACAGGTAGCGTGGTGGACTGCTTTCGGTTTGTGTTTCACCCAGAGCGAGTTGCAAAGCGGACAAAAGATTGGTACCGCCGTTCGCCCGAAGACCTCGAACAAAATCTTTAGCCGCTTCAATGTTTTCGCTTGTTGCGGGAATCGCTGCAGGCCGGAAGGCTCGAGCTTGATTGCTAAAAGAGATCACTCGGAAAGTATCTTCAGCTTTGAGACCATCGAGAATCTTATCCGCGAACTGGCGAAGCTGACTCATTGCTGGCCCGTTCATGGATCCACTGGTGTCCAACACCAAGAGCGCTTCTCGAGATGTAATCTCCGAAGAATCGAGCGACCACTTGGGCTGCAACGCTAGCATCACATATCCGTCCTCATCTGAACTGGCTCGATGAGTCATCGAAGCGAGTGTTGTATGCTCACCGGAAAGCTGATACTCGAAGATAAAGTCCTGATCCGGAATGATGGATTGATTCTTAAGGGTAACGAGAGATTCAGTTGCTGATCGTTTTTCCACATTCAGTTCGTGCGTTACTGGAGTGACTGCCTGAATGGGCATCGCACCATCAATCTTCACGGTGATGAACACATCGTTTCCGTTTCGCATTCCACTGGGAATCACTTCCGGAGTGATGCGTGAAGCATCGGGAACGAGATCGGTGTCTCGCGCCCAACCACGCCCCATATTTGGCCGCGAAACCGGAGTGCCTGGGATGTAACGAGGACCTACAACCATAGGGAAGCGGAAAAGGTATCGCTCTTGATCCACCTCCAGCGGCTGGACGTACTCAATGTGGATCACGACTTCAGCGTTAGCTGGAATGTTCGCAACGGACTGAGTGAAAATGTTCGCTCTTTCCTGCTCCAGTAGCGCCGCTTTGCGTCCATCTTGGCGAGCCTGTTCATAGATTTGTCGAGCTTCTACTTTCTCTTTGACCTCACCAACGATTAGTCGCTCACCGATCTGAAAAGAATAAGCGTCCACCGCGCTGTTTTCCGGAAGCGGGAACACGTAAAGAGCTTCAAGACGATCAGAAAACGGGTTTTGGAAAACCTGTGAAACTCGCACACGCGCGAGCACACCAGAGATTTCAGCTTCGACACGAGTCTCTTTCAGGTGAAATCTTGGAACCGCTGACTGGGTTTGTGCTGGGTTTGTATTTTTTGGTTTTACGCGTTCGTAGGTTTCGTCACTAATTAGCATTTGCCCCTGAGTGACAGGAGCCCCACCTAAAACGCTGAATCCTGCATTAGCGGGTGCCGAACAGACGAAAATAGAGGCTGTCGCTAAAAACCAGCCTATCAGACAAAATATTTTTCCCGGTCGAGAGAACTTGCTTTCGGTATCAATCATTGGAGGACGCTCCGTTTTCGTATTGGATTTGGTTCATCCAACAAGAGATCCCCGCGAAACGACATCCTTCGTATTACTTCTCGAAAAAAACAAAAAACATGCGTATCCATAAAAAAAGCGACCGGCAAATCTGCCGATCGCTTTCTGTTATCCAGTTAATCTGATGAAAGATTAATACATGTCGTGGTCGCCACCGGTGCCGGCCTTTTTGCCGGACTTCGGCTTCTCAGCGACCAATGCATCGCTGGTCAACAACAAGGTTGCGACACTAGCTGCATTGCTGAGGGCGGTGCGGGTGACTTTCGTGGGGTCGATCACACCAGATTTAACAAGGTCTTCGTAATTGTCGGTCAAAGCGTTATAACCACCATTGCCTTTCATGCCGGCGACCTTTTCGCAGACAATGCCGCCATCTTGACCAGCATTCTCTGAAATCATAGTCAGCGGTGCTCGACAGGCGCGAAGCACGATGTTGTATCCGACCAGTTGATCATCGCTTAGATCGGAAGATGGTTTAACGGAAGCTGAAGCTCTAAGGAGAGCAACACCACCACCGGGGAGGATTCCCTCTTCCACAGCGGCGCGAGTCGCATGCAGAGCATCTTCAACGCGTGCCTTCTTCTCTTTCATCTCGCTTTCAGTCGCTGCACCAACATTAACTTTGGCAACACCACCGGCGAGCTTTGCAAGACGCTCTTCGAGTTTCTCGCGGTCGTAATCGCTGGTGCTGTTTTCGATCTCACGTCGGATCTGATCGATACGAGCTTTGATATCACTGGTCTTGCCAGCGCCTTCAATGATCGTCGTATTGTCTTTATCGATGATGATCTTCTTCGCTCGACCCAATTGAGGCAGGTCGACGCTCTCAAGCTTGACGCCGAGTGCTTCAAAGATCGCGCTACCACCGGTGAGGATGGCAATGTCTTCCATCATTGCTTTTCGACGATCGCCGTAGCCAGGAGCTTTCACGGCAGCAACGGTGAAGGTGCCACGAAGTCGGTTGATCACCAACGTTGCAAGTGCTTCGCCATCTACGTCTTCAGCGATGATCAAGAGCGGTTTACCCTGCTGAACCACTTTCTCAAGCAGCGGTACCATGTCTTTGATGTTGCTGATTTTCTTTTCGAAAACAAGCACGTAAGCGTCTTCGAGAACGGCTTCCATCGATGCTGGATCAGTAACAAAGTATGGCGACAGGTAGCCACGATCGAATTGCATCCCTTCGACCCACTCCTGCTCGGTGTGAAGACTTTTACCTTCGTCCACCGTGATCACACCGTCTTTGCCGACTTTGCTCATCGCGTCAGCCAACAAATCACCGATCTCTCGGTCGTTGTTACTCGCGATCGTCGCGACGTTGGCCATCGCTTCTTTGTCCTTCACCTTCGTTGCCATTTTGTGCAACTTCTCAGTGATATCGGAAACTGCAGTCTCGATACCGGCCTTCATCTGAATTGGGTTAACGCCAGCCACAACTGCTTTGAGACCTTCGTTGAAGATCGCTTCAGCCATGACCGTTGCCGTGGTCGTGCCGTCACCAGCAACATCACTGGTCTTGCTAGCGACTTCACGCACCATCCGTGCGCCCATGTTCTCGTGAACATCCTCGAGATCGATCTCTTTTGCGACCGTTACTCCGTCCTTGGTAACCGTTGGGCTTCCAAAGCTTTTTTGAAGAATGACGTTTCGGCCACGAGGACCAAGGGTCACTTTGACGGTTCGTGCCAACTTAGAGACGCCGCGTCGAATCGCATCGCGTGCCTCTTGGTCAAATGCAATGATCTTTGCCATTTTGAATTACTGTGTTTGTTTGAGTGAATGTGAATTATCAGTGCGTCTTACTGACGCTGCGACGAAATGATTACTCGATAACGGCCAAAACGTCGTCTTCACGCATCAGCAAGTATTCGACGTCATCGATTTCGACGGTCTCGCCTGCGTAGCTGCTGAACAAAACCACGTCGCCCGCGTTCAACTGACTGGCTGAACGTGATCCGTCGTCAAGAAGGCGACCGCTTCCGACGGCGACAACCGTGCCGCGGGCAGGTTTTTCACGCGCTGAATCGGGGAGAACAATACCGCCTGCGGTGGTCTCTTCGCTCTCAACTCGCTGCACAACGATTCGCTCACCCATTGGCTGTAGGCGAATCTTCGTGGATTTCTTGGCTGCTGCCATCTCGGTGCTACCTTTCTCGTCGCGGGTAGAATGTTAATGAAGCTATTTCAATTCGTTTTCAAAGTTGAACGTCCGTCTCAGCGACCAAACAAGGCACAACAGCTTGTCGTACCAATTTGGCAGTTCCACGTTCGTGACATTCCCTTACAGCAACCTCCGTGCCATTTACAAAAAAACACTCGCAAGTCGTTCCCAGAAAACAACTTAAGAAAACGCCACATTTGTCTGAAGCCAAACCAATGTCCATATTGGCAGCGACGGTTTTGGCACACCCCAACCCCCACACGGTCACAGAGAATGACGGCCCAGCTCACAGAGAATGATAGCTTGTGGAGCGAAGAATTACGCGTCTTCCTGTCGCCAGCGAATGCCCCGCCTCGATACGGCATTCCAGAAAAATACACGGCGTGCAAGGCGGTTCTGCCATGCGGTTTCACCCCGAACAGGATTCGTCTAGGTGATTCTTAGGGAACCCAATAAACTGGGGCAAAGCAAAGCGTACGCCTTTGACGATAAAGCGTACGCCTTTGACGATTTAGTCATCGCTGCCAAGGTTGGCCGCCGAGACCGCATTTGCGATTCGAATGGACTCAGTACCGAGCGATTGGCATGGACGCCCGTATTAATTCGAAATTGCGACGCCTTTGCCGCGCTGCTGAACTCAATCAGGCTCCCACCGGCCGAAGTGCGGATCCGTTTAATAGCGTTGGAAAAGCAACTTTTGCCGTCGCAACTCTCCTATTCTCGTGGTGCTTCATTGGCCAGATAACGTTCTGCCAAGCAGGTAGCGTGCGAACTGCGAACTTCATCGTGGAAGCACCCAGCCAAGCATTTGCCACTGAGGTTGCAAAATTTGCCGAACAATACCGCAAAGAACTTGCGACCTACTGGCTTGGCACCTCGCTTCCCACTTGGCCAAACCCCTGCCCAATTCGCGTAATCGTCGGCCCCAACTTGCCGGCTCAGGGAGTCACGACCTATGACCCGATTCCCGCCAGAGACTTCCAAATGGAGGTGGTTGGTTCCAAAGCGAGGATCCTCGATAGCGTCCTGCCTCATGAGATCACACACACGGTTTTAGCAACCTATTTTGGTCGCCCGCTACCGAGGTGGGCAGATGAGGGAATTTGCACCACCGTTGAACACCAATCAGAACGCCAAAAGCATGAAAGAAAATTGATTGAGTTTTTGCGATCCCACCGAGGAATCGCGATGAATCAACTCTTTTTGATGAAAGACTACCCTGCGGACGTCCTTCCAATGTACGCACAGGGATACTCGGTTTGCCAATTCTTGATCGCCCAGAGAGGGCCGAGAGCTTTCATTCAATTCTTGGGGGACTACCTGCATCATCCTTCATGGACCACGAATATCAAAAGGCACTACGGATACGATTCACTGCAAGAATTCCAAGATTTCTGGATCGCATGGGTCGCATCCGGCAGCGGGCCGACGAATCAGTTCGCTAAGTGGAATGCCCCCAAAACCACTGACGACCTGATGGCAGTGAGCTACTCCCAAGATCAAAAGCCCGAGGTGTCCATCGCCTACACGAACCTGACTGCCGAAAATAACTCACCGAGCCTTTCTTCCGCCCGCTCCACAAATCTTTCGCTAGGTCAGGAAATCAAGCAGGTTTCTGCAGCTCAAGCGTCTCCCTCCGATAGCCACACAACCGCAACGAGGACTGCGGTGGATGCGATCTCACTCCCGGAACGCCGACAACTCACAAATTCCCCCGCCGACAGACCACTGCTCGCGAGCCACCCAAATCTGACCTCGCATCACCTCACACCCGGCTGGATCACACGCCCTACGATCCGTCAGCCTTCTGTGAAGGAACAGAAAGCGATCCCGGAAAACTTGCGGCCGATGACAACATTGGTCCCCATCGGCTCAATGGAGAACGCCAAACCGTTCTATCAAGGGCGTCCCGAGGCTCCGCAAACCTCAGTGAATGCGGCTCCTAACAGCTCGCCGGTCCTCGTCCAGCCACCAAAAACGATTCCTACCACCGATTCCGACCGACAAACTTGGCGTTAAGGCTACCGCGACAAAAGAAAACCTGCTAATTTCCTGCGATCCGAGGGAATCCAATGATCCCCCTCAAGAGTGTCGTTACGCATCGCCGATCCTCCCAGCGACAAAGATCGCCACGAGAAGTCGCTCAGATTTTCGACTAGACTGCGATGCATTTGAGAGCCACTCAAAACCAACCAGAATTACTTTTCATTTCACTGGTGAAATTCGATGGCAAAGCCACAACATAAACTTAAAAAAGCAAACCACGGCCGACGTCCGGCAAGCGCGAAAGCACGCAAAGCGAAGCGCAAGAAGATCAAAACCTGATTTGATTGTTCTTCTACTCCCCTCGCATTCATTAACCTCTGGTGTCGCTGATTTTCATCCATAGGCGGTAACGCGATGCGTCAAGAGACCCTGATCGATCTATCACTCTTCGATGTGGATCAACCCATTGCCGATCTTGAAGAGATTCGGCAGTACAATCCACAGCGGCATGAGATGGAGCAACTGACGGCGATCCTTTACGAGGATCTGGAGAATCATTGCTGCGCGGCGGTCAAAAATCTGTCCGAAGAAGAATTCTGGGTTCGTGGTCACATGCCGGGGATGCCTCTGATGCCAGGGGTCGTGATGCTCGAAGCAGTGGCACAACTCTCCAGCTATTTCACCCAAAAGCACGATCTCCTCGGGTCCGAAATGGTCGGTTTCGGTGGATTGGATAACGTCAGATTCCGCGGTGTTGTTTCACCCGGAGATCGGCTGATCCTGCTCGTCAAGATGGTCAAGACACGTCGCGGACGCATGATCGTTGCTGATTTCCAAGGCGTGGTTGGTGACAATGTCGTTCTCGAAGGAACGCTACGTGGCATCCCGATCCCCGTCGAAGCATTGACCAATCGCGAAAACTAACCTGATTCGACAGCGGGTCAAACATCCGTGCCCGCAGCGGGTTTCCCGAAACTCGTTCCCAGAAGCGAGTCGCACGCGAGAACTCAATGTGGTCCGCTCATGAGCTCCATTCACACCGCTCACCCCGCCGATCTTCCCACAACCGAGCCACTCGATTTTTTGGTGGTCGCCCCGCACCCAGACGACGCGGAACTCGGCATGGGCGGAACGATCATGAAGATGGTTGAGAAGGGAATGCGCGTTGGCATCCTTGACCTGACCAGCGGCGAGCCAACCCCGTACGGCAGCGAGACCATTCGGCAACGTGAAACGGAATCCGCAACCCGAATACTGAACGTCTGCTGGCGTGGCAATGCGGGCCTTCCCAATCGGTCACTTGAAGCAACACTCGAGAATCGCGAACTACTGGCAAGCTACTTTCGAGTTCTTCGCCCCCGGTGGATCTTTGCGCCCTACTGGGAAGATGCCCACCCCGATCATCTTGCAGCAACTCAACTCACCGAAGCAGCGAGGTTCTGGGCAAAACTGAGTAAAACACAGATGCCCGGTGAACGCTTCCACCCAGAGCGTATCTACTATTACTACTGCATTCACTTGCGATTGGCGATTTCACCTAATTGGATTATGAACATCAGCGAACAGTGGGAACGCAAACTTGCGGCGATTGGATGCTATGAAAGCCAATTCATCGAAGGCCGACCGAGCGAAAAACCAACGCTGATGGATCGCTTCCGCGATGATGCAGCCTACTGGGGCAAACTAATCAATCGCAATTACGGAGAACCGTTTGCGACCAAGGAACCTCTCGCGTTGGATTCACTACAAGACCTACTTTGAAACCTCAAAGCTGAATCGTCTTGATGCACTCGGAAACACTTTGAACACCGAGTTGATTGAGCGCTTCGGGTAATTGGTCAACCAACTTGGTGGAGATCTTTGGATCGTAGTAGTTTGCGGTACCGATCTGAACCGCGCTTGCTCCGGTGACAAGAAACTCCATCACATCGTCAATGTTGGAGATGCCACCGATTCCGATGATGGGGATATCAACAGCCTGAGCGACTTGATGCACGCATCGCAGTGCAATCGGCTTGATCGCGGGCCCACTTAGACCTCCCATACCGTTACCGAGCATGGGGCGTCTGCGTTTCCAGTCCACCACAATTCCAAGTACCGTATTGATTAAACACACAGCATCGGCCCCCCCGTCCGCCGCACCCTGTGCGATTTCAGCGATCCTTGTGACGTTCGGAGTCAGCTTGGCAAAGATTGGTGTATCGGTCACCGCACGAGAGGCTTGAACCACTTTGCGACATGAATCCGCATTGGTTCCAAAATCAATCCCGCCACTGACGTTGGGACAAGACAAATTCAACTCCAAGGCCGAAACCCCAGGCTGTGTCCCGACTCGCTCAGCAAGCTCCACAAAATCAGATTCACTTCTACCCGCCAAGCTCACCACAACCGAAGTCCCCACCTCTCTTAAATAAGGAAGGTGATGTTCCAAAAACGCATCAACCCCATCGTTATCAAGACCGATTGCATTGAGCAAGCCCGCGGAGGTTTCAACAGTGCGCCAAGGCTTATTGCCAATCCTCGGCTCAGCGGTAATCGTCTTTGGAACCACCGCACCAAGTTTGGAAACTTCGACAACCTCTTGCATCTCTCGAGCGTAACCGAACGTCCCAGATGCGGTCATGATCGGATTTTTCAGTGTCAATCGACCGAGCTTGGTCGAAAGGTCAGGCTTGGTCGCAAGATCCAAATTGGCTGTTGGGTCCATGGTTGACTCGAGTCCATCGTCGCAAAAAGATTGTTTCGAATTGCCCCATTGTCGGTTTCAGGAGCATGAACGCTAGAGGGCATCGCACCTAAGCTGAGATCACCAAACGCGAAGTGATCTCGGCAATCAAACACTCCGCGACATGCTTCTTGGTTCCAGCGATCTCTGCGAGAACCTCTCCGGCAGCATCTAGCAACTCCACTTCATTGTGGTTGGCATCAATTGCAGCAGGACCATTACTCACCATCAAATCGCAGTGTTTTCGTTCCAACTTTACGAGGGCGCGAAATCTCTGATCCTCAGTTTCCAGAGCAAAACCCACGACCCACTGGCCCGGTCGTTTTCTCTGCCCCAAGGTGGCAACCACGTCAGCCGTTTCAACCAGTTCGATACGCAACGGACGACCGGTCTTTGATATTTTTTGCGACTCCACGTGACGAGGCATGTAATCACAAGGTGCAGCTGCTCCGATCACACCATCGCAGCCAAGAAACAACTCCATAGACTTTTCGAGCATCTCATCGGTGGTGACCACCGGATGGAGCTCGGCTTGCGGAGGATATTCCACCATCACGGGACCGGAAACGATCACCACCTCGTGCCCCGCATCGAGCACAGCCTGAGCTAATGCTGCTCCCATCCGCCCACTCGAGGCGTTCGTGATGTAACGCACCGGATCAAGATACTGCCGCGTTGGTCCGGAGGTGATCAGTATACGAGCCACTTATCAATCAATCGCTCAGAGGAGATGCCAACCAAGATGACCGTTTCGCCTTGATCACCTGCCAAAGTTCCCCACAGGATATCCGTGACGCCTGGTTCTTCAAAGAGGTTGGCCGCTCGCACCACCTTTTCAAAGCAATACACGCAGTTGAATCAAGCACGTAGACCCCCGCGGCAGCTGAACAGAACCTTTCAGCGGATTAACAGGCCCAACCAACGGATAAATAGAACCGCTCAGCGGTTGAGACGAATCGCCTGCGTCACCATCAGATGCGGTGTGTCCATTCCCTCCACCGAACCAACCGATCCAACCACCCCAATCTGTTGATTAAGGTGCGTCCTCAAATTCACTCCGGGCATCGGAGAAAGATAAGCAACGGTACGGCCAGCAGAGTCGGTTAGTGCAAACGGTGGGCTATTACTTCGAGCCGAATAAACCTGAACGAGATAACCTTCTTGACGCATCACTTCACCCTGCGTCCTAGCGGTACCCAAATTCACTGAACTGGACTTCACTGAACTGGAACTAACGACACCAGAATTAGCTGTACCCGAAGCATTGGCCAACGAGGCCTGCAAAGCCCCCCAGGAATCAACCGTCGAGTCTTGCGAGCCCGCTGTCGCAACTCCGCCATCTCGACGCTGTGCCACTCTTTGGTAACGGCTTGCGGTGTCAACCACCAGCCTAGCCCTTTCACTGGCAACCGAACTTTCTGACCGAGAAGCCAACTGCTCGGCCGCTCGGGCAACGACAGCAATCTCTTCGCTAGTAGCTTGAGCGGCCATCAAACGCGAAAGCAAAAGATTGAGCTGGTCAACATTCGCGTTCACAACACTCTGATTCAGCTGAGCAACTCTCGATGCGACAATCGCTGGGTCAATCGTCGTGGATGCAACTTGCATCACGGAACCGACACCGCCTCGTTGTTGCGACGGTTCAAAACCATCTCCTTGTGCTAACGCCAAATCGGTGGTTCCGGGTGCGTCAGCGTAACGAGGATTTCGCCTGCCTCGTAATTGACCAGAGACCCAATTGGAATCGTCACCAACAAGGTTCGATTGAGGAGCTTGGCGAAGCGAATCGATCTGCCCATTCGCTGACAACCCTGCTTGTGTCTGAGGCTGTGATGCCTGTGATCCGATGTCCTGGATTTTGGGACGAGTCATGAATTCAAGCGAAGCGAGCAACCCTTCTTCCCGAAATACATCCATCGCGGTCTGCGGCATCGCCTCACCGCGATACTCTGAGTTCGGATCAATCGCTTGTTCAGCGCCGGTTTGCCGAATGCCGCTCCCGATTGGCTGCTGATTCTGCATCACGGAGCTTCCTGCCCGCAGGTTTCCGGTGTCAGCTTTTGTCATCGCCCGAGTGGTGGTGTCGAGCGATGAGTCCGCTGGCTGCTTCATCGTTGCGAGGTTCGCGCCACGTTGAGCGATTGCGACCAAGGCTTCGGTACTTTCGACAACAGCATCACGGTGCACCCAACGATACTCACCGGACGGCGGAACGATGCGATACCACAACTGCGGCCCGTCCGCTCCTTCCCGCTCGCTTCTGCCAATCACCGTCACCTGCTCACCCTTGGCTAGCTGAACCTGCCAGCGATACTGGCGAGCCCGCCCCAACTGAGTGCCAATCCAAGAGACGGCGCGATCTTCAATCACGAAGCCTAGCTCTCCATTTTGATCAAGCTCAACCGTCTCTGCGGGCAACCAACAAAAACTATCCTCAGGCGGTCGGATACCCAACCAACCGTCAACTGTTTCGGTGTAGACATCTAGGGTTTGACCAAAGCGCAGCGGATCAGTCCGATAGTAATCGTCTGATGGTCCGCAGTGCGCAAAAGCGTCAGGCTGAGCAACAAACACTTGAAAAGGCTCAAAGGCTGTTGGCTGCTGTGATACTGGTGAAGCGTCTGGTGCAGTGGATGCATAACGAGGCACCGATGCATCGCTCGTTTGACCCGCAGAGCGTTCAGCTCCAGTGAAACCTAACGCACTGTTATCTAAGACACTAACGTCCGACTGATAATTGGCATCCGACGGATTGTTGACCGGCGGCCGCAAGGCACCGATGCCTTGAGAAAGTAGCCCGCCCTGAAACGACAAAGCGATCCCGAGGGTGCAGCAGTAAAGACGAATAGAAGACATGGTTCGCATGGCGACCGGTCCTTGGATGAAACGATGCTTCGCTTGATATGAACTAGAAACTTTCGAAGTTCTGTAAGGAAATAGTCAAGTTTAACGCCAAGGCACAAGAGGAATCGGAGACTTGGCATGGGAGAAACAAGTTTCACGATCTGTTTCCCGAATCAAAGGGCGACATAAAAGTACAGTTGATTGCCCCTGGCACAGCGACTCACTCCACCCGACCGACGACTTTGCTCCACAACGACTCGGCCTGAATTCATAAGGGGGCAGGTACCGTTCAATTCGCCGCGCGGCATTTCAAGGTTTACGCCGTTTTCCGATTTCCCGTACGATCCGCTTGAAAAGAGGATTCCTCATTTTGCAGCGATCACAAGAATCGTGCAGCCAATAGGTAGTTGTGTTGGCGATTCAGGAGCAATGTGACGCGCACGGATCCCTTGGATTGCGCGCCCCGTAAACAAGATCAGCGTACAAAGCAGATGGGTGTCAGTATCAAACTGAGATAGTTCAATGAAACGCCAAGGCGAGGGCGAACAATGAGTCTGTTGATCACGTGTGAAGTCGGAGGCGATGCGATACCGCATTGGCTAGGACCGCACCTGCATCAACTTGCAAAAAATACTCTGCGGCCGACCAAGGGAAATCGCCGAGCAAAGAGCCGAGCGAGAAAGAAATCGCCCAAAAGATCCTCGCAGCATCAAGCCAAGAGCAAGCACCCAAATCTTCCTGTTGATGAACCGTCCGATCAACAACCAAAGCGTGCCTCCTCGACCTCGTTCGCCGTCACCGCCCCATCACTACAAACCATTAGCTTCGCTGATCCCGCTCGACCTGGAACCCAACGGAGCATTGGTGAGACAGAGTTGCAATCACGCAAAGGGCAACATCAAGTCTTTAACGGGACCGATCGCTTCACGAACAACAGTGAACTCAACGCACTGATGTGTCGGCTGCGAGTCGATCGGCATGGCCTTGAAATCGCATCGAGGCTAGCGACAAACCTGAACGCTGAACGTTGTTTTCATCGATACCCAATTGAATTGGTCGATGTTACCAAGGATAGAAAACAACGGCGTCTTTTCTCGGGACCATTTCAAAAGTTAGAGCGATCCATTCAGCATCAATTACTCGAGAAGGTTCACGAGCCGTACTTGGATCATCTCAGCGATTGTATCGAGAGTCAGATTAAAGAGGATGGATTTGTGATCCATTTCTCCGTGCGAAGCTTTCCTCTAAAAAAACAGGGAACCATTCGGCGAACGGATGTGGGATTACTTTACGACCCATCGAATCAGGATGAGGTGGACTTGTGCATGGATCTGGTGGATGACATGTGGTACCGAGCGCCGATGCTGAA
>JAKMEW010000255.1 GCA_022425745.1 Rubripirellula sp. | reverse complement strand
CTAACGAGGCGTTCAAGGCGGCTGTTGAGTTCGTCGTCAGAATACATTTCGACTCTTTTTCGTCCCCAGATTTGGGGAACAGGAAGTAAGGAGTACGGGATTTAGCGATCGTTCGTTTTGGGTCTATTTTACGCGGGAGGTGGGAGTAAACTCGCCTCAGCGTATAATACCGCACTGACGAACGTTTCCCCTCTGTCCCACCCGACCCAAATATGACTATTGAGCTCAATTCGATTCCCGAAGCAGTGGAAGCGATCCGCAGAGGCGAGATTGTAATTGTGGTTGATGCCGAGGAGCGGGAGAACGAGGGCGATTACATTTGTGCTGCGGAAAAGGCGACACCTGAGGTCGTCAACCAGATGCTTGCCGGTCGAGGTCAGTTGTGTGTCTCGATTCTTCCTGAGGTTGCAAAGCGACTGGATTTGGTTCCAGTGGTGGCTTCCAACGATGCGCCTCTCAAGACGGCTTTTTTGACTCCAGTGGATATTCGCTCGGCTAAGACAGGTATCACGGCCAAGGAAAGAAGCGAGACGATTCAAAGGTTGGCGGATGTTCAGTGTGCAGAGGATGACTTTGTTCGCCCGGGGCATGTTTTCCCCTTGCTCGCGAAAGAGGGTGGAGTTTTAAGAAGAGCTGGGCATACCGAAGCGGCTGTTGATCTGGTGCGGATGGCAGGGCTGAATCCAGCTGCCGCTTTGTGCGAGATTTTGGATGAAACAGGGGAGCGAGCAAGTCGGCAGCAGTTAGCAGAGATTGCGAAGACCCAGAATCTCAAGATGATCAGCATCGAGCAGTTAATTGCTCACCGGCGAGTCAGTGAGAAGTTGATTTCGCGGTCCGCCGAGGCTGGACTTCCGACCAAATACGGGAAGTTCGATATCGTTGTTTACGAAGTTCAGTACGAGGCACAGGAGCCGATTGCGTTGGTGCAAGGCGACCTGTTCGCTCCCGGGCCCGCCCCTTTGGTTCGCATGCACAGTAGTTGTTTTACCGGCGATCTGATCTCTTCGCTGCGATGTGATTGTGGCGATCAGCTCAACCTGGCGTTGAAGATGATCAGTGATGAAGGGCGAGGAGCACTGATCTACCTGCCGCAAGAAGGTCGTGGAATCGGTCTGGCTCAGAAAATTCGTGCCTACGCTCTGCAGGACAACGGATTGGATACAGTTGAGGCGAATCATGCACTCGGTTTTAAGGCGGACATGAGGGATTACGGAATCGGCCTTCAGATACTCAAGGATCTGGGGCTATCCGAGGTCAGGCTGCTCACCAACAACCCGAAAAAGACCGAGGCGTTCAATCTGCGTGGATTTGATCTCAGTGTAGTCGATCAGGTGCCGATTGTTCCTCCCGTCAATGAGCACAATTCGAAGTACCTTGAGACGAAGCGTCAGAAAATGGGCCACCAGTTACCTGAGATGTAGGCCGGCGATCTGCTGCCCACGGAGGCTGATTTGGTTAAGCTATGTCGCAGGGCGGCCGATGGTTGATCGCCGCAGCAAAAATGGCCCGCAGGATGAAGAAGCAACGATTGATCGAAAATAGCAGTAGTCCACAGTGGCCGGCCCGAGTCGCAGTGCTTGGAGTTGGCTTGTTGGGCGGGAGCGTTGCGAAGTCGCTTCGCCGTGCCAACCCTGATACCCACTTGGTCGCTTGGGCGCGAAGTGGTGCTAAGGCGTCAACGCTGGCAGAATCCGGCATTTTTAACCACGTGTGCGAGTCGATTGAGCAATCGGTCGATCAATGCGACGTGGTGGTGGTCGCAAGTCCGGTGAGTCACATCGCGAGTTTGGTTCACGAGGCAGCAGTTCATTCTCCCAATCATTGTTTGATCACCGACGTTGGGAGTACCAAGCTGCGGATCGCTGAAGCGGTTGATGAGGATCCCGCTGCTTGCGACCGGTTTGTTGCCGCTCATCCTATTGCCGGATCAGAGAAGACCGGCATCGAGCATGCTCAGGAAGATTTGTTTGATCAAAAGTTGATTCTTCTGACCCCTGGCAGTCGCGTCACCACACCATGGATCGAGAAAGCAACGCTTTTTTGGCGTCTTACTGGTGGCATCATTCGAGAAATGACGCCGAAAGACCACGATACCCACTTGGCAGCTATCAGCCACGTGCCACACTTGGTGTCTTCGTTGGTGGCTAAGGTGGCTCCACGAGCGGCACGCGGTCTGGCTGGAAGCGGCTGGAACGACATCACACGAGTAGCTGCGGGTGATCCGCAGATGTGGACAGCGATCTGCCAAGAGAATCGATCTGCGATTTCGCAAGAATTGCAGCGGGTCCGCGAGGAATTTGCTCGGCTCCAGCAGATCATCGATGAGGCCGACAATGCACAGTTGCAGGCTTGGCTTGCGGAAGCACAAAACATTAAAAACAACCCTCCCTCGAGTTGAAGGCTTTGGTTCCATGCCGCTTTGGCAAATTGATATTTATCCAGCAGAAAATCAAGTTGATCGAGAAGCTTTACGCACCAGCGAAGAAATCTCGGAACTGGGTTTGGGTAATGAAGTTCCGGTCGCATTTGCACGCAGCTTCCTTGTGCAGGGCGAGTTTATGCGGGACGAAGCAGTCAAGCTAACAGAGACTTTGTTGTGTGATGCGGTGACGGAAAGGTCGGTGGTCGCCATCGCTGGCCAAGACAGCCTGAATCAACCCCCCAATGACGCTTGTTCGACACTCGTTAACGTGTTGCCAAAGCCGGGTGTGATGGACCCTGTTGCAGCCAGTACAGTCGGTGCGGCAAAGGATGCAGGCTTCGATGTGCAAGCAGTTCGGACCATGCGGAAGTACTGGTTGGGTGAATTACCGCAAGCAGATCTCGATTCCATCTGCCGCCGTGCTTTGTCAAATGATGCAATTGAGCAGGTGGTTGCGGGACCTTTGGAGATGGATCAGCTTGATGTTGGTTCCATCACCGAGTTTGAATTGATTACCGTGCCGATTCGTGAGCTTGATGATGAGGGTCTTGTTGAGCTGTCCCGCGATGGGCAGTTGTACCTGACTTTGGTTGAAATGCAGACCATCCGCGATCATTTCGTGTCCATTGGTCGCGACCCCACTGATATCGAACTCGAATCGGTCGCACAGACTTGGTCTGAGCATTGCAGTCACAAAACACTCGCTGGCCGCATCCACTATCGCGGTCCAGCCACTGACGGCTCTGATGCGGTTGATGAACGTCATTTCGATAATATGCTCAAGGAAACCATCTTTGAAGCAACTCAAACCATCCGTCGAACGTTGGGCGAGGACGACTGGTGCGTCAGCGTCTTCAAAGACAATGCGGGGGTTGTGACTTTTGATGATGATTTTCATGCGTGCTTCAAAGTGGAAACTCACAACCATCCATCGGCACTTGAACCCTATGGTGGTGCCAACACTGGGATTGGTGGTGTGATCCGAGACCCAATGGGTACGGGGATGGGAGCGAAGCCGATTTGCAACACCGATATCTTTTGCTTCGCACCGCCCGATACTCCGGTTGAATCGTTGCCTCCCGGAGTCCTGCATCCGCGGCGCGTGATCAAAGGGGTCGTCTCCGGAGTCCGTGACTATGGAAATCGTATGGGGATTCCAACGGTCAATGGAGCGGTGTACTTTGACCCACGTTACCTCGGTAATCCTTTGGTTTACTGTGGGAACGCTGGTTTGATTCCCGTCGGGATGGAAGAAAAAGAAGTCAAACCGAATGACCTGATCGTTGCAATTGGTGGAAGAACAGGTCGCGATGGTATCCATGGAGCAACATTTAGTTCAGCGGAGTTGACCAGCGAGTCAGAAAGCCTCTCCGGTGGTGCTGTCCAAATCGGGAATGCGATCACCGAAAAAATGGTCCTCGATGTTTTGATGCAGGCACGCGATCTCGGACTCTATAACGCGGTGACTGATTGTGGGGCCGGCGGATTTTCAAGTGCTGTCGGCGAAATGGGTGAAGAGCTCGGCGCGGAGGTTTGGCTGGAGAAGGCACCTCTGAAGTATGAAGGTTTGAGCTATACAGAGATTTGGATTTCCGAGGCACAGGAACGAATGGTTCTTGCGGTGCCACGTGAGAATTGGGATGAGCTGCGAGCATTGTGCGAGAGCGAAGGTGTGGAGGCTGCGATTCTGGGGCAATTTGCACCGACGGGTCGCTTGCAACTCACTTACATGGGTAAAGTCGTTGGTGATCTGTCCATGGAGTTCTTGCATGATGGACGGCCTCCGGTAGTTCGTGATGCGATCTTCGAGGCGGTTGATGAGACAGATCTCGCGTTACCAGAACTCGATCAGGATCAGTGCAACGATGCGCTCTTAGGGATTCTGGGGAGTTGGAACGTTGCCAGTAAACACTGGATCATTCGTCAGTACGATCATGAGGTGCAAGGCGGTAGCGTGGTTAAGCCACTGGTGGGTGCAGAGAATGATGGCCCAGGTGATGCAGCGGTGGTTCGTCCGCGAGTGGACGGTAAGCGAGGCCTAGTTCTCTCTTGCGGCATGAATCCGCATTACGGTGATTTTGACACCTATCACATGGCAACATCAGCGATCGATGAAGCGGTTCGCAATGCTGTGGCAGTTGGTGCTGACCCGGAAAAGATTGCGGTGCTGGATAACTTCTGCTGGGGTTACACCGATCGTGCAGAAACGCTCGGTTCATTGGTTCGAGCTGCGATTGCATGTCAGGATCTTGCCGTTGCTCTTGGGACACCATTCATTAGCGGTAAGGACAGCCTCAACAACGAATTCAGCTTCGATGATGGTGACGGAATTCGCCAGACCATCTCGATCCCTCCAAGTCTCTTGATCAGTGCGATGGGGCAGATCGATGATGTGACTCGATCGGTGACGATGGATGCGAAAGCTGCCGATAACGTGATCTTCCAGGTCGGAGAGACAAAGGATGAGCTGGGCGGTTCTCACCTCTCTTTGCATCTTGGTTTAACCGGTGGTCATGTTCCTCAGGTCGACGCACAAAGGTCAAAGTCAACGTTCCAAAAAGTGCATGAAGCGATCCGTGGTGGGCTGGTAAGATCGTGTCACGATCTGAGCGAAGGTGGTTTGGCTGCAGCAGCTGCCGAGATGGCCATCGCAGGTCGTCTGGGTATTGAGATTGATCTGAACGGTTTTGGTGAGACCGATCTCGCTGACCTGGTGCTTCTTTACAGCGAATCGAACACGCGTTTCTTGGTGGAAACAACCCCTGCTAATGCAGATGCCTTCGAGAAACTTTTCAGGCAAGCAAACCTTCCGGTCGCAAGACTCGGTAAAATCCTTGAAACTCCGCGAATTTGTCTTCGACGCGGTGAAACAAAGAGCGTCGATTTGGATCTCAACAAGGCGGTCGATGCATGGCAGCAGCCGCTGGATTGGTAAGCGGTTGAAATAAGCGGGCAAGAAGGCTCGTAGTTGGAAGCACTCGTTATGCACTCAGAGCCATGATTTCAGCGACAGAAAATACCGCGTGGACCTTGGTGGTTTCCAAGGGCCAATCCCGGAATCCAAAGAAACGAGAACTGGAGCAAGCAATTGCCGAATTGGGGCAGTGCATCGATGGCTTGCAAGTTCTCGTTGTGCCACATCTTTATGATCTGCCAAAGGGAAGTGACTCCTATAAAAAACTTTCCGAGCTAGAAGGTAATCTGATTGTTGTCTCGTGGATCTATTCCCGAGCTGCACATTGGGTGCTGGATCGTAATGGTATCCAGGGGCAAGTCGGCGAAGTGCTCATTTCGGATACCGATGATCAGGATGATGAAGCAACCGAAGACCAAGATGTTGCTGGAGAGGTGGTCGATGCGGAGGAAGCCGAAGAAGCTGAAGTGATCCAGCGTGTCACGGATCTTTATCCGCGAACCTCCCGCAGCATTCATTGTATTGATCTAAAGATCGCCGATCAGGTCGACAGGATTCGTGAAGAGATTCAGCGGATCGTTGGAATCGAGAATGCTCAATCGCCACCGGACTCTCTACCCATTGTTGGCGGCCAGTTGGTTCAGATTGATGAGCAAACCAATCGTCGTTGGTACCCCGTGATTGATTTTGATCGCTGCACCAACTGTATGGAGTGTGTTGATTTCTGCTTGTTTGGGGTCTACGGCGTTGATGGCGTTGAAAGCATTCTTGTTGAGCAACCTGACAACTGCCGAAAAGGTTGTCCGGCCTGCAGTCGAGTCTGTCCCGAGAATGCCATTATCTTCCCGCAGCACAAAGCGCCTGCCATTGCTGGCGCGACAACGGCGGGTGATGAAGGTTTCAAAATTGACCTTTCGCAGCTGTTCGGCGCTCCGGCAAAGGGAGAGGACGCCATTGAGGTTGCTGCCCGTGAACGGGATGAGCAGTTATTGCTTGCGGGTCGCGACACGGTCGGAATCGATGACCAGCTCAAGAAGCGTCAGGCAGCTCGGCAACAGGCTCCAAAGGACGAGCTGGATCATCTAATTGATCAGCTTGATGCTCTCGATCTCTGATCATCAACTCGATTCGTTTATTTGCTAGCTTCTCTGGCTTGCTAGCTTTCGTTGAGCTGCC
The DNA here is from genome assembly GCA_022425745.1 of Rubripirellula sp. Classification (GTDB taxonomy): domain Bacteria; phylum Planctomycetota; class Planctomycetia; order Pirellulales; family Pirellulaceae; genus Rubripirellula. The sequence continues at coordinate 20,100 of JAKMEW010000255.1, read as the reverse complement.
TCAGGGTTAGCAAGTGACGCGGTAAGCGAGGCACGGGGTGTTGCTCGCGTGCTGGGGGTTACTCTGTTTTGAGGATCTTCGGCGGATCGGAAGAGCAGAGTAAATATTAAAGTCTGAATAACCGATAGAGCGTGTAGGTCTAACTCTATCGGAGCATATGGTGCAGCGACAACAAACCTCCTCTACCGTTTCTTCACGACGAAGAGTCCTTAACGCAATTTTGTTGACTGGCTTCGCTTTTTCAGCGGGCAATTCTGTCACTGCAGACGAAATTGCGAGCATTCCTTTCGACATCGCGCCGTCTCAATCGCAGGTTGGTGTCGGTGTCCTTTTGCCGTCCTCCGAAGAGTCGAATCCTGTTTTTGAGATCGCCAAGCGTCCTTCGTTTTGGGATCGCTTTATGGGGACACAGCCCGAACAGACCAGGGCGCTCAATCCGCCTCAACCGCCGATGGTTTCCGACCCCAGCAAGATGACGCCACCTAGCGCCGTCTGGACGCCACCGCAGGATCCGAGTGTCATTATCCCCAGCCCCAAGACGGCGACCCCTAATCTTGAGTCTCGTGGTAGCGAGCCTATTGGGAACGATGGTTGGACGCAGCGGGGCAACGCGGTTCCGGCAGATCCACCGTCACTTCAGGTCAAAGAGATGCCTGTTGGAAGTGGTCTTTCTGCATCTCAGGAAACGAGTGGTGATGAACAGGGTGGACTTGAGCCAGCGACCAGTGTGATTCGACTTCTTCCGGTCGGTTCTCAGCAGGCAGATGCCGCAGAGGATTCCAGCGTCGTGATTCTCAAGGCACCGATTGCAAATGAACCGCAGTCACAGGCTGCGACATCCTCTCCTAAAGTGAATCGTGAATTACCGAGCGATACCGCGCCGATTGCTACCACACCGAGCTTGAAAGGTCAGGAGATTGCCTCGGCCGATGAGGATCCGATCCCGCTCCGAGATCCTAAAGATCTAATGAATGCTGAAGCTCCTGCTGATACTGGTAACACGGGTATTGCTTCGGAAACTGAGCAAAAGAGCGGCATTGCTTTCACCATCGAAGATCAAGGTGGCAAGGTATCAGCACAGGAGAGGCAAGCACCGCAGGAAAAGGCGGGATTGGAATCCGCTGCCGACCAAGAGGCGACTTCTTCGCATCGCAACGTGGTTGTTCGCGATGTGAGGATCAAACGCGATGGATCTCCCAGCGCAGAGGATGATCTTGCGAAGGGAGTCGGTGCTAACCAAGACTCGGGCTCAAACAACTCGGGCTCAAACAACTCGGGCTCCAATGCCACCGGGTCGTCCGAAGATGGGTCAGCTGTGGTGATGGACGAAGATCAGTCTGACGCGGATGATCTGGTTGTGAAGCAAGAGACATCCGGAAATTCCGCTGAGATGGTTGAGCAGGCTCCCATCAGCGTCGAAGCTCCACAGACCGACTACGTGGGCTATCCCAAGGTACCGATGGAGCTGAGTCGCACGGTGCGTCAGATGCAGTCGCCCATGTCACAGTGCCTGAAATACTATTTTGGCCGTCCCGAGTCAGCAAACATCCGAAGTAACTGGGGGATGTTACATTCCATCATGGTTTGGGGCGCTGACACGCCGATCATTGCCGGCGACTCCCAGTACAACGCCATTGCTTGGATTGCTGGTAACAATCGTTGTGCGGGGAAAACGTTGCTGATTCAGGAGAACGGTCGCATGGTGGCGACCACCGGGATTGGTCTTCAGGGTCATCAGGCTCAGTTCCTCGCAGTGTTGGCCCTGTGTAATGTGCCTTCTGATTATCCGCTCTACGCCGGCAACACTCAGTACACGATTGAAGATCTCGTCAAAGAAGAGATGTTGGCGTGCCGCTCGGGAGAGGAGCTAACCTTCGCCCTAATTGGTCTTTCGCACTACCTCGATACTGATACGCGGTGGACCAATGCCGATGGGGAAACGTGGGACCTTCCGAGACTGCTCAAAGAGGAGATGTCACAGCCGATCGTGGGTTCCGCATGTGGTGGAACACATCGCTTGATGGGATTTGCTCATGCATTGAGAAAGCGTCGGATGGAAGGTCGCGAGATCTCGGGTCAATGGAAGCGTGCCGAGATCTACACTGACGACTTCGTTCAATACGTCTTCAAGCTCCAAAACCGTGATGGCTCGATGAGTACTGACTGGTTTGAAGGTCGTGAAGACAACGGCAGTATGGACCGAAAAGTACAGACAACCGGCCATATGGTTGAATGGTTGCTGAGTGTCTTGCCCGACTCACAGCTTCAAGATCCTCGATTGGTCAGTGCGGTGAGCTACATCACCAATGCGATGAACCAGAACCGAACTCACGAATGGAAAATTGGTCCGAAGGGACATGCACTTCGCTCTTTGGCGATGTACTACGAAAGGGTTTTCCAGGAGGGACCCGCTTGGCAGTCGCTCATTGTTGCTTCAGAGGACGGTGCTGATCGTCGCTAGGGATGCTTCAGGAGACGAGGGTCGGGATTTAGGATCCTGTTTTGGGAACATCTGACTGGGCGTTTTGAGGACGATGAGTTAAGCTAAAAAGGTTCCAGGCACATTTACCTCATGACCCAAAGTCGCCCATGGCATCGCAAAGGCTCACGAAACATAACATCGCGATTGTCGCAGCCGCCGTTAGCCTTTCGAAAGAACGCCAAGCCGATGCCCTATTGATCCTGCTGGATGGAGCAACAGACTGGAAACGTATTGTTGAGATCACCGAAGGCCTCGAGAAACCGGTGATCGTGGCGGTCGATGCCCCAGATGATCTGGAGGGTGCTGCGGAAGTTGGCCTCAAGCCAATTGCTCTCAACAAAGACAAGTCACCACTACTCGAGCGGTTGCAGCACGCTTTATTGGAATCGGCTGCCGATGAGTTGATTCGTACAAACGGTGAAGTGGTCGCGGTCTACAGTGGCTTTCAGCAAGGCCGATTGGATACGATCAGTTATCTGCAACTTGATGAACGCATGCGACGCCTGACCAGTCGTGATCTGCAGATGCTCGAGAGCCGAGTTCCATTGCAGACGATCAAGACGGTCGTTGATCTTGCAGCTCAGATTGGTCGGGAGGGCCGTGAGGGAAAACCGGTCGGAACGCTATTCGTTGTTGGTGATACACGCCGAGTTCTCGAGCATTCCAATGATAGTGGTGTTGATCCTTTCCGCGGATACAACCGAAAGCACCGTAACCTTCTCGATGCAAAAGTGCAGGAAGATGCCAAAGAGATCGCTCAGTTAGACGGCGCCTTCATCATTGGTAGCGATGGCGTGATTGAGCGTAGTCGGCAGATGCTTGAGGTGTCGCATGAAGATCTCACCATGACGAAAGGACTTGGTGCTCGTCACTGGGCTGCTGCCGCGGTCACTCGAAAGACAAAAGCGATTTCCGTGGTGGTGAGTCAGTCGACCGGAACCGTGCGTCTGTATCAGGACGGTCACTTGGTAATGCGGATCGAACCGATGGATAAAGCGGTGAAGTGGCAAGAATTCGCCTTTGAGCCCCCTTCGGCACCACCTGAAGATTGAGCAACGCTTTGGGTTAAAGAGCGACCCGGTTAGCAATCATTCGACGGATAAGAAAAACGCTTAACCGCATCAATCGTTTAGAGACCCAAAAGCTTTTCGGTCGCCAGCTTGATATCCGGCTGACGCATTAGGGATTCACCCACCAAGATTCCTTTGACACCGCCTTCACCGAGGTAGCAGACATCCTCGTGCGTGCGAATTCCACTCTCCCCAACCAATAGCCGGTCTTTTGGGATCGATGGCCGCAACGTCAGGGTGTGATCGAGTGACGTTTCAAAGGTTTTCAGATTTCGGTTATTCACCCCGACCAGTTGTGTTCGAGTTGCGAGCACTTTGTCGAGATTTTCTGGGGCGTACAGTTCAGTGAGTGTTTGTAGGCCAAGCGAGAACGCTTCTTCGGTCAGAGTCTGCAATTCGTCTTCTGACAGGCACTCCGCGATCAATAGCACGCAGTCGGCCCCGGCTTCTCTGGCCTGAAGAAGCTGATAGCGGTCAACAATGAAGTCTTTACGAAGAACTGGAAGGTCAACTGCTCGGCGAACCGCACGGAGGTAGTCCAGTGAGCCTTGGAAAAACGGTTCATCAGTCAAAACGCTGATGCAGGCGGCTCCACCAGCTTGGTACTGCTGAGCGATCTCCGCGGGATCAAAGTCTTCGCGGATCAGGCCTGCCGAGGGACTAGCGCGTTTCACCTCTGCGATCAGTTGAACCTGATCCCCCGCGGCCAGAGCACCATGAAAATCTTGACAGGGTGGTAAATCCTTGACGGCAGATTCGAGCTGCGCAGCGGACACATCAGCGCGATCACGTTCGATCGTCTGCCGAGTTTCAATAAGGATTTTATCCAGAATGGTCATTAGTGTTTGAAGTGTCGCCGACCGGTTAAGACCATTGGAATTCCGAACTGATCGCACGCATCAATCACTTCTTGGTCGCGACGCGAACCGCCCGGCTGAATGATCGCCACAATACCCGCTTCGGATGCTGCTTCGATTGAGTCTGGGAAAGGGAAGAACGCATCTGAAGCGAGGATGGAGCCCTGTGCTCGATCACCCGCTTTATCGATTGCAATTTCCACACTATCGACGCGACTCATTTGACCGGCACCGACACCAATGAGGGAAGTGTCTTTCGCCAGGACGATGGCGTTACTTTTCACATGGCGTACCATCTCCCAGCCAAAAGAGACATCATCCCAAAGCTCATCTGAAACTTTGGTTTCCGTGACGGTTTGCCACTGAAGAGGCGAACTGGTCATGCGATCAGCGTCTTGAACCAACATGCCTCCGCTGATGAAGCGACGTTGTATGGATGGGGCCGGTGTGTCGAGCCTTCCAACCTGCATCAGTCTGACGTTCTCTTTCCAGCGTGGTTTGTTGGTTAGGAGTCCAAATGCTTCGGCTTCGAAATCAGGAGCGACGATCGCCTCGATAAAGAGACCCGGTGTGCAGAGTAACTCCGCGGTTGCCTTATCAACTGTTCGGTTGAACCCAAGAACCGATCCAAACGCGCTGAGAGGATCGCCGTCGAGGGCTCGTTTGCACGCCTCCGCGAGTGTTTCGCCGGTTGCGGCCCCACAAGGATTATTGTGTTTCATTACACTCGCAGCGGGTCCCGCAAAACCGCGAACGATCTCTAACGCTGAATCCAGATCGAGGAGGTTGTTGTAGGAGAGTTCTTTGCCACTGAGTTGCCGAGCGGAAACAAGGTTTGCTGAACGCTCGGAAGGATCGCTATAGACCGCAGCCCGTTGATGTGGGTTTTCACCGTAGCGGAGTTGCGTTTTTCGACGGAATCCGAGATGCAAGCTCGATGGGAAATCTCCTCCCAGAGAATCCCCTCGAAGGTAGTCGGCAATGGCTCGGTCATATGAGGCGGTGTGATCAAACGCATCCGCGGCAAGTTGTTCTCGAAGCTCTAGAGTCGTTCCACCTTGAGATTCGAGTTGGGCGAGGATCTCACCATATTGCTCGGGGCTTGTTGATACGGCCACATCAAGTTGGTTTTTGGCAGCCGCTCGTACCAAGCTAGGGCCACCGATATCAATCTGCTCGATGCATTCTTCGCGAGTTGTGCCTGGACGGGACGCGGTTGCTGCAAACGGGTAGAGGTTCACGACGACCAAATCAAATGGCACGATTCCATGTTCATCAATCGCTTCCATGTGATCATCACGATCACGTCTCGCAAGAATCCCGCCGAAGATCTTGGGATGCAGAGTCTTGACCCGTCCGTCAAGCATTTCTGGAAAGCCCGTGTATGAGGCTACATCCAGCACCTCTACGCCGCTTTCTTCGAGGTGTCGACGAGTTCCGCCAGTGCTGTAGATCTGGACACCCGCTTGTTGCAGACCTGCTGCCAAATCCGCCAGACCTAGTTTGTCGCTTACGCTGATCAATGCAGTTCGAATCGGAACGATTTCGGACACGATGCTTTGTGGGGTTACAAGGAGGAAGCGGGATCTCTACCAACCCTTGGTGTAATCCCACTGACGCCTAGTGGTCAACCGGGGCACCCCCAACGAAGGGTCTTTTGAGTGGCAATTTTGAGCGGTTTCGCGGATCAGGTTTTTGGGAGGTGCGGTATGGTAAGGAAAATTCAGGGATCCAATCCATAACGCCCCTGTTTAGGGTTTAACGGGGGTGTGCTTAGAGTCTCACGGGAATGCCAGCGTCTCTCATTACCTGCTTGGTTTCAGCAATGGAGAATTGTCCGAAATGGAAAATACTCGCGGCAAGTGCCGCATCGGCTTTCCCAAGCTTTATCGCATCAACCAAATGCTGGGGTGAACCAGCTCCGCCGCTCGCCACCACTGGGATACTCACCGCCTCGCTGACCGCGGAGGTGATCGGTAAATCGTATCCGTCACATGTGCCATCGGCGTCCATGCTCGTGAGGACAATTTCACCCGCACCCAGCTCTTGAATTCTTTTTGCCCACTCAACAGCTTCTAGTCCTGTTGGCGTGCGGCCGCCGTTGATATGTACTTCCCATCGCTCTTTACCGTCGACCTGAACACGTTTCGGGTCGATATTAACGACGATGCATTGGCTACCGAATCGTTCCGCAGCTTGCTGAACAAAATCTGGATCTTTACACGCAGCGGAGTTAATTGAAACTTTATCGCAACCCGCCGATAGCAGGGCTCGTACATCCTCAATCGTGCGTACTCCTCCTCCCACCGTCAGGGGCATGAAAACCTGTTCAGCCGTTCGACGTACCACATCCAAGATGATGTCGCGTTTTTCATGACTCGCTGTGATGTCAAGAAAGACAAGCTCGTCGGCACCCTCTTTTTCATAACGCCTCGCAACTTCTACCGGATCTCCGGCATCCCGAAGGTTGATAAAGTTGGTGCCTTTCACAACCCGCCCGTCATGAACATCAAGGCAGGGAATCACTCGCGCCGCTAACATCTTATTGAGGTGATTTTGAGGGTGTGATTGGGGAATAGGGCAACGCGTATAGACGCCTTGCTCCCGATCAGTAACGCATGATTATCATGACAGGTTGATGGTTATTTGCCTATCTGCGAACTCACGAAGATTCCGAGAGAATTCTCGCTGCCATCTTTTCGCAGTCCGATAGATATCCAGATCCAAATAGGTTCAGGTGATTGAGCAAGTGGTAGAGAATGTAAACACGGTTTCTGCGTTCCCACCCCGCCGCGAGCGGATACGTTCTGTCATAGGCTTCGTAGAAAGTGTCGGGGCACCCGCCGAAAAGTTTTAACATGCCGAACTCGGCTTCTCGATTTCCTCGGTAAACCGCCGGGTCGATCAGGACGGGATTTCCCCGTTCATCGGCGAGGTAATTTCCACTCCAAAGATCTCCGTGTAAAAGCGAAGTATCACTTTCACTTCCCGCTAAAATCCGATCCATGCGTTGGATGATTTCCTCAAGCGAATCGATCACACGTTCCGGTAATCGATGATGATCGACAGCCAGCTTTAATTGAGCCTCGATTCTGTGTTGGGCAAAAAATTCGACCCAGTGCGGCATGGGCGAATTGCTTTGAATAGTAGCCCCGAGATAGTTGTCCTCTTCCCATCCTGCCCCCGTGCTCCTCGTGCATCGATGCAGTTCTGCCAGTTGTTTTCCAAACTCGGTGAAGAAATCGGTTCCTTTTTCCCCGTGCTCAATCCATTCCAGAATAAGCCACGCTTGGTCATCGTGGACACCCACAGCGATTGGGCTTGGCACCATCACGGCGCCGCTTGCTTGAATGGCTGCGAGCCCATTTCGCTCGCACTGAAAATTGCGAAGAAAGTTTGTGCCATTCCTTTTCACGAAATAGTGCCGTACTTCTCCGTTTGAATCTCGCACCGTAGCGCGAGCCCCCTCGCTGATGCAACCACCGGATACAGGTTTTGTGCCTAGAAGTGTTGTCGTTCCGGGCAGCAATTTTTCCAGAGCTTTTTGCAGTTTGTTTTGTTGCATGATGCTCACCTTCATCAACATCAAAAATGGCTTGCAACATCAATCAAGTTGTTGCAAGCCATTGGAATACCACTCAGCAAGATCACGATTAAGCGAGTCGCTTAGAGATCGTAGTCGGCGGGGTGTTTACCGGGGATGAACTTTTTGAATCCAAACGGAGTCGGGTTGTACTCGCCAATGATTGAAACGTTCAAATCGGGTTTGATCTTTTTCTCGAGGCCAACACACCATAATGATGCGTTGGCTAACATTCGGCGAACACCTTCGCTCGGTAGATCGTCTGCCGAGCCCATTGTGGTGACGAACACGCGTCCGCCTTTGTAAGTCCGAGTCCAAGCAACTGGCATCACTTTTTCTTTTCTCGCATCCGCGATTGGGTTGGAATCCGGAGTCATGCCATCGAGGATTTGCCCAAGGATCACCGCGTGCCCATCACCACTGAGCGGTAATTTCACTTCGTACACATCGGTTGGACCCCAGATGTCACCATCTTCGATACCGGTTGCGATCGGGTGTTTGGCGTCTGCTACCAGCCCGCGAGTGGATTCTCTGCCATGTTTGCCGTAATGCGAGACCCATGTTTCACCGAGAATCTGTTTGCCAAATCCACCTTTGAATTCGCCTGCCTGATTGTTCCATGTGTACTGGTGGTACTTTCGGTTGGCAGGAATATTGAATGGATGAGTTGAGGTGCGCAGTGCCATCATTGGTTTACCTGCTTCGGCATAATCCACAATTCGTTTCATCTGGTCATCTTCCAGATTGCGGAATCGCAGTCCAAGGATAACGAGATCGGCATCATCGAGAGCTTCGAGGCCTGGGATATTGGTCACGCTCTCTGGATTGATTTCCCCGCTCTGAGGGTCAATCGGGAAAAGCACGGTGCATTGAAAGCCAAGGTGTTTCGACAGGATTTTCCCGAGTTGTGGTAGTGCTTCCTCGCTGCGGTATTCGTGGTCGCCGGCAACCAGCACGATGTGTTTGCCTTTACCGGGACCTTCACCCCCTGGGAAAACCAGCCAGCGTTCATCTGCGGAAGCGGTCTGAATCAAGAGGCTGCAAATTAGGAAAGATAGAAACGTTTTCATCATTCTTTGCCAATGTAGATTGTTGAGTTGGAGTCTCTTTTCAGCTGCGTGAGAAGAGTGATTAATGAGTTCGTGCGGGTGCTTGAAAAATGCGGGTGCTTGAAAAAGCAGTGCAGTAGCAAAGCAGTGCGGTAGCAAAACCGGTGCAAGAAAAAACCGGACACCCTGCAAGATGTCCGGTTTGCTACGTCGTTGGCGTTCGCTACTGCTGAGCAATCGCTTTGCGGAAAATCGGGTGGTCCGCTCTGCCGCCTGCACGCAGGTAGGCAATCAGATCAGCGATCTCTTCAGCGGTGAAGGTGTCGAGCAGACCGGTTGGCATCATGCTTGCCTGTGCCGGTCGAGTCGACTCGATTCGTTCACGATTGACATCCGTTAAGCTGGACGGATCGAGCATGTTCGTCATTACACGCAGACTTGTTCCGGCCATGTTGACGACGCGTCCGATCACCACACGACCATCATCAGTAAGGAACTGAGTCGCTCCGTACTGGTCACTTACTTCTGCACTCGGATCAACCATCGAAACGATCAAATCTTTGGTGCTAAATCGGCCGCCCGCCGCGGTGAGGTCTGGGCCGAGGATTCCGCCCTGAACGCCCATGCGGTGACATTTGTAGCATTGAGCTGCCGCAAAGACCGATTTGCCTTGGTCGAAGTTGGGTTCGCGTTTGCTGCTGCCGATGAGATCAGCAAGCTCGTCAACGGTCCACTGTTTGACCAGCTCTCGATGAGTGTCGTTGTTGGCTGCAGCGTCCTCAGGAGTCGGTTTGGCTTCGAGGATCGATGCCAGTGCGGTGCGCTCCGCATCAGGGACATGCTCGAGTGCAGCCTTCTTGATGTTTTCGTTGAATCCACCGAATGACATTCCTCCCTTTGCCGAGCGAATATCATTGAACCATTGGAAGTATTCTTGTCTCAGCTCAGGATTCCAGCCCGACTTCACACCTCGCAGTGTCATCGCGTAATGAATTTGATTTTCCTGGCTCGGTGATGAGTGCATCTCAGAAACAATTTTACTCGTTGCGGTGTCGTCCTGAAGGTAGGCGAGCATCTGAGCAAGTTCGCGATCTACTTCGTTCTGGCTTGTTGGGAAGGCTGATCCGAATTGTGCAAGGAGTGCGGTTCGGTGATCACCTTCGATGGCGCCAAGCCGAATCGCGATCAAGCCATAAGCGCGAAGCAGGTCGATCTGTTGTCCTGCTTCGAGGTCGGACCATTGAATCCCTGAGAGTGCTTCGATCGCTGCATCGCGATCAGATTCACTGCCGCAGCGAGCGAGGGCCACGACACCAAGGATCCGAGCTTGTGGATTGGCAATTTCCGAAATTCGCCCACGCCACTGGTCCACGGGTTGGTGTTCCAACGCGATCCTTGCAACGAATCGAATTGCTCTGTCCGAGTGGCCCAGGTTATTGAGAGCCAATTCTAGATTTTTACTGGAAGGCTCTTGCAGGTGCGTGGCTTCAATTTGTTGTCGAAGCGAACGTAACTTTGATGCTTGCTTGGATTGTGACTTTTCCGTTCTTTCCTGGGTGCGAACACCGATGCGATCTCGGATCTTCTGAACCAATTTTCCAACTCGACCGGGTTGCTCAAAGTCCGATTCCAAGCCCATTGCGTTGACGGCACCGGTATAGCGAATTCGGTAGAGACCGCTCTGAGTTCTTCGGCCACCGATCGTGAAGTAGAGCGCTCCATCGGGATGAACCGCTAAGTCGGTCACAGGTAGTGGTGCAGCGGTTGCAAAGGTCTCATAACTACCGGAGTAGCTACTTCCGTCTTCATCCAGATGTACCGCGTGGATATTTCCGTAGCTCCAGTCACAAATGAACAACGCGTTCCGGTATTTCTCGGGAAAGTTCGTTCCGTATCCGAAACAGATGCCGGTTGGTGAACCTGGGCCGATATCGACCGCTGAGCCGAAGGAGTCTGGGTAGTAGGCTGGCCACTTCCCGGTTCCATTTCTCCAACCAAATTCCGCACCGCTGATCACGTGGTTAATGCGGGTTGGGCGGTACCAAGGAGTGCCAACATCCCATTCCATGTCGGCGTCATAGGTGAACAGTTCGCCCGCTCGGTTCAGAGCAATGTCATATTGGTTTCTGAATCCGGTAGCGATGAGTTCAAGGTCTTTACCGTCAGGGTTCATTGATAAAACGAACCCACCCGGACCCATGCGGTTTGCATTGTGGCCTCGAGCGTCAGGCATGCGGCCGAGCAGGTGATCTTCGCCCCAATGCTTCGGAACACGACTTCGTGCGATATCACCGGGAAGGTCGGTGTTATTCCCTGCGCAGGTGATGATGCGTTTGCCGTCTTGGCTAAGAATGAGTGCGTGGGGGCCGTGCTCGGAACCACCATTCATCGGGACAATATGCTCTTTCTTGTCGTATTGATCGTCACCATTGGTGTCGGTCAATCGCCAGATTCCCGCGATATCACCACGGCTATTGACGTTGGCGTAAAGGGAGCCAAACGCACAGAGGAGACCCTGAGCACCTTCGAATTCAATCTCTAGCTTTTCGATACTTGCCGGCTGCTTGGATACATCGATCCGATAGAGGCCACCGTACTGGTCGCAGGCAATCAAGCGATTCTTCGGGTCAACTGTGAGGCTAACCCAAGACCCCTGCGTTTTACCCGGTACTTCATAAATCAAATCAACATCGAAGCCCTCGGGTACACTGAATTGCTCAACTGGCGTGGCACCGAAGCCCGCTGCGGATGCGGTGCAGGGCAGCAACAGCAACGAAAGAAGGATGTGATTGGCGATTGAGAACACGCGTCGCATGAAAGACGAATCCTTAAAAAATAAGAAATTAACGGAAACACCATCGCTCCCGTTACTGGGCAAATCCACACCTATGATAACCGCACTATGGCATTTGCTCCAACTTAGAACCATCCCCCAATGAAGGTGGGTAATTTTTAGGAAAGAGATTCGGCGAATCTGTGGAGGGGTTTGAGGAAAGGGAAATCGCGGAATTTGCTATGTTCTTCCCACGCGAGGCAGAAAAAATACTTTTGGACAAGCGAGAAGAACGTGGGAAATTTGATAACCGGATCTCAAGAGATGCAGCGAGCTTTAAGTTGGGATCGCGATCTCTCTGCCGATCCTAACGAGCAGAAACGCCTTCGCAGCTACATCGCTTTCCAAATGGCTTCCGCGGGTCTTGCGCCACCGAGCGATGAGTCGGCAGATCAAATGACCGCCTTCTCCGCCGGGATTCTCGAGAGTCTCCGCGAAAAAAATCATCTGCTTTCGGAATATCGTGCTCCTGTTGATCAACGTATCGAGTCTTACTTGAATCAACACTTCTCGGAGGTGCTCGGTGAAGATTCATTGCGTTTACCGAGTCGTTCCCTCACGCTTGATCGACATGGGATGGCACGCGCATTGAGCCTTCCGGTTGATGGGAACACATTCAAGACCGATTTAGTTTCATCGTATCGCTGTCTCAATGGTGTTCTAAATAATCCGAAGGCGGACCGGCGAACCACTGCGGGAACTTTTCACGTTGCTGAGGGTGGCTTACCGATCCCCGCAGATAAACGGGCTGTTCCCGCTGGAGTTTTTGTCAAGTTGTTTCAAGCGGCGATGTCTCCACCGGATGAACTGACTCAGCTTCCGTACACTTCTCAATCTGAGCAGCAAGCTCATACTTGGGTTTCGCTACTGCTCAGGCCTTTGGTGTGCCCTGAGATTCCGGGTGTGAGTGATGCCAAGTCAATGGAAGTGCGTTTCTACGTGCCTAGCTCGTTTGTCAGTAATCTCGATTTTGTTGAATCCATTTTTGGAAATGCCGGAGATGCATTGATTGCAGCAAACGATGCGGCACTTGATGTGAAAGGTTGGTCTGGACATACCGGTTGCGTCATTCTCGCTCCGCACTTAATTCATCTCACCAAGAAAGAGCTCGGTCTTCCGCACTGGGACGATGCAACGGAGAGACAGCGAGCGGATTCCATGTGCTGGAAAGATCCTAGCGAACGATACAACGATGGTGGCGCTTTCAAAGTGACCTGCCGAGATCACCAAGGAGTGGTCGTCACTTTGATTGCGGATAACTATTACGGTTACTGCAAGAAGGAGGTGAAGACGCAAATTAGCTACGCCACCAATTTGATGGGAAACGCGGAGGAAGAGCACGCTGGTGGTGCTCTGGCATTTGCTTCTTATTCACTCGGTGAAGTTTTCAAGGTTAATAGTCGACTTTATCACGGCAGGACGTTCGACGAGATTGCTGCTGCGTATTCATCGTTTATTGATGTTAAGCCGGAAGGTTATGGCGTCGACCGACGTTACCCATCAGTGATCTATATCCCCGACACCGCAAGTGCGAATCTCAACGAGCGTTGTGTTAAATGGGAGAAAGATGGTGTTGAGCAGCGTTTGACGCTGTCTCCGAGCAACGTCTACATCTCCCCCAGCGGATATAAGGTTCGGCTGGAAAAGCACCCCGCGGCACCTTCCTGGCGTTTGGTCGGTACGGCCGCGGAAGGCGTATTTTGCCATAAGCCCTGTACCGTCAGCGGTGGTGGCAAAAGTGAGATCAGTAAGTCGTTACGAGATTACATGCTCTATGGTCCAGTGTTCGTCTCGGATGTTGACAAAGATTTCCAGTGGTTAGATGAAATCTTTAGCCGTGACTATCAGGGCCGGTGGAGCGAGACAACTGATGATAAGCCGGATTACAAAGATCGCCCGAGTCGATCCGTGTTGGATCCAACAAGAAGTCTCGGCAGTATGATTCAACTGCTCACTCCGCAGCCGAATTACAGTGACGATTTTAACGCTTGGTTGAAAACGATCCCTGAGCATGTCTACGCGTTGGCCTTGATCATCAAGCGTTTCGTCGGCCCTGGCATGGAGAGTGATTGGAAAGAGCTATTCGGCGTGGACATCGTTAACGGATCTCCCGGCCACGAACTCAAAATGGGTGATCGAGCACTTGTCGGAACCTACCTCCGAGTCGGTTTAGATGAGTCTCGATGGCGCACCTTCAAGCTACGGCAGGATTTCATTGCTGCTGATAAAGTGCAGCGTGAAGATGACATCAGTTGCAGTACGGTCGTCCCGGCGGGATGGATTAACGAAGTTGGATCTGCGGTGGCGGAAAGCCAAAGTTACAAGCTCGTCGAGAACTGCGAATATCGTCTGTTTCAGCGACCCGATGATGCAGTGCATCGTGGTCTTGATAAACAGACCGAGTGGGATCTCTCAAGGAGTGGGAACTTCATTAGTAATTTTGAACCAATCTCAAGCCAGACAGTCAAAGCGATTGTGGATGATGCGATTGAGTTTGATAAATTCAGTGGGCCGATGGAAAGTCTTCTGACGGAGGCTGCTGCTCGTGATAATGAGTATGTGGTAAGCACGGCGGACCCAAGAATTGTCGATGGGCAACCCACCAAGAACCCTCGCTATTTGCAGGATCGACCTGATCTGGTCAATGATCGAGATAGTTATGTGGCGATGCGAGGTATGCAGCTTTGCCGTCGGCTGGCTGAGACTGACCCTGTTGTTGTTCCGGTTGGTGCGGTGCTCAGTGGTAGGAGGAATAATCCGCCCGATCCCCAAGCTGGTTTCCGATCCTTGGCGGTCTACTCGCCACTCCATTATCAAGAACTCCCCGAGTTATTAATGGACTATGTCTGCTCACTGACTGGAAAGAGTCCGAGTACGACGGGCGCTGGCAGCGAGGGCGCGCTCACCAAAGGGCCGTTCAATGCTCTGTTACCGGCAATCGATCTTAACGCCACGGTGGTGTCCATGGTTCTTACTGAACTCGGTGGCTTTAGCACACCTGCCGGTCACGTTGGCTCACGCTTTGAAGTAGGACACGATATCTCTTTGTTGATTCCTGAGGTTTGGTGTCGTATGACAACCGAGGAACGTGATCCACAACGCCTCCTGCAAGACGGCATGCTGGAGAAAGTTGTTGATTACCAATGGAATGGTCAAGAGATTCCAGCAAGTCGCCTCGGTTATCGGATCACCAATAAATTTGTCCGTCGTTACTTGGGGCGCGTGTTCGACAATCCATCCAAAGTCTTCACTGAAGACATTCTGAAGCCTGAGCTTCAGGATGCAAATTCATTTGCTGACGGAATTCTGCACATCTCGGAGGCGCAGCAGCGAGTTGCACAGCTATACATGGAGGATGGCGGCTACGAACTTGCATGTCCTCCATTGAAGGCGGTGCTGAGTTTGATGGTTCATGGGCACTATGAAGGGATGAAGATTGATGACCCCGAATTGCGCAAACTCTTCACTCGTGATCACCTGATCGCCAGTGACTGGTATCGAGAGCGGCTCGAGGCCAAACAGAGGGTGGATGTGTCGCACTGGAAAAATGTGGTCGAGCACTTACGTCAATACAAGGCGAAGGCTGGTGATCACGAATTTGCAGATGAACTCCATTTGAATTTGCGTCTAGAATTCGCTGAGCAACGGTTCCGCGATGTTCAGGACCCACAGTACCTTGAGGAATTGATGGGTACTGCGGGAGTTGAGCCTCTCGGGCGTTGAAGAATACGTGCGTTGAAGAATACGGGCGTTGAAGAATACGGGCGTTCAAGAATACATGGGTTGATAAACAATGCCTTAATCAAGGTTGATGCATGCAACCCTGGCCAGTCCTCCATTCCACCGATTCTGTTGGTATTGCCGGGAGCGGGGTGCCGTTTTTGAAAAATTCGCTAGATCGTTTCTCGGGGTTGTTTCCGAGAAAATAGGCTGCCAGTGTGCTGAGCTCTCAGTTACTATGGGGTGGCAGTAAACGGTTCGTGTTTTGCTGACTTGCCCCCATTCCCCCCTTAATTGATCCTGCCTTTTTGAGTTCCTTCCTGAGCATCGTTTTGCCAACTGCTTGTTCGTCTTCGCTGGTTTGATTGGCGAACCCCGTGTGGTTTTTCGTGTGTCGATTAGCATTGGAAACATGTTGGACGAGACTGGTCGTCCAATTCAACGCTCGGTCTCAGATTCAAGCTCGGTCTCAAATTCAAGCTCGGTCTCAAATTCAAGGCCGTTCTTCAATTCAAGTGCGTTGTGCGATTTTGAGCCGTGGTTTTTTATCTCATTATGAAACAGTTCTCTTTCTCCTCGGTGCGTCGCTTTGATTGCCTTCGTCGGCAAATCATCCTTCTTCATGCCGTGACGCTACTGTGTTTTTTTGGTGTCGTTTCTGACACGCTGGGAGAAGAATCGTCGACGTTTGGTCAAGGTCATCTCTATGATCCTGTTCCGGTGACGGAGCCGATAAAGAGCTTTCTTGGTGAGCAATGTCTTGATTGTCATCAGGGCGATTCGGCTGAAGGAGGGTTCGATCTGGATGAGCTTGAGCAACAAGTTGATGGGGAGTTAGCGTTTGCAAAATGGGTTCGGGTTCACGATCGAGTTGCCGATCACGAGATGCCGCCGCCTGAAGACGCATCACTGGGTCAGAAGGAACGTGAACATTTTTTGGGTGTCTTATCGAATGTGTTGAAGCGGTATGAGCGCGAGCAGAGAACTGAAGATGGCCGTGTTCACTCAAGGCGGTTGACCAACGTTCAGCTTGAACGCACTCTGCATGATCTGCTTGCGATTGCAACACCGCTCGCCAACTTGATGCCCGAGGAGCCCAGGGTTGGTGGTTTCACCGGCGTGTCGCAATCACAGTCAATGTCACATTTTTTGCTCGAGTCTCACTTGAATGTCGTTGACACGGCCTTGGCTGCCGCAATCGATCGGCTCTTGCATCCGGTCGACTCTTTTCAGCGGACTTACACGGCTCGGCAGCTTGCCAGATCAAACCCCAATCGTCGTTGCCGTGACCCTGAGATGATTGATGATTTGGCTGTGGTGTGGTCCAGCGGTTTGGTGTTTTACGGACGCATCACGTCGACTGTCGTTCGAGAAAGCGGTTGGTATCGAATCCGCTTCAAAGCTTCTTCGGTCAAGCAGCCTGAATCTGGTGGAGTCTGGTGCTCGGTGCGAAGCGGTCAATGCAACAGCGGTGCTCCGCTGATGGACTGGATCGCTTCTTTTGAAGCAACCGAGGAACCCGTTGAGCATGTTGTAGAGGCTTGGTTGCCAGCTGGTCACATGATCGAGATTCGGCCGGCTGATTCAACTCTGAGGAAAGCATCTTTTCGAGGGGGGCAAGTAGGAGCTGGAGAAGGCGGCCCCCAGAATGTTCCCGGTGTCGCTCTTCACTCAATGCAGATCGAGTCGATCTTTCCCGGTGGGGATCAAGCTAAGGTGCAGCGGCAAGTTTTTGGCGACCTGAAGATTCATGTGGACACTCGGAGTAGAAGCGTTACCTACGCGGGCGATAAACCGTATGAAGATACCGAGGCACAGGTGATTCGCTTTGCACGGCGAGCCTTCAGGCGTTCGGTTCAGGAGAGAGATTTGGACGAGTACCTGATGTGGCTGCGTCAGGAGCTAGACAGTGGAAAAGATCCGGTAGCGGCGCTGCTTGCTACTTATCGTGCCATCCTTTGTTCTTCTCGGTTTCTGTATTTAATGGAGAAGCAGGGTTCACTTGATGGTGAAGCAATTGCGAGCCGGCTTAGTTATTTTCTTTGGGGTAGTATGCCCGACGACGAGTTGTTGGAAGCTGCTTCGCAGAGTGACTTTTTGCAGCCGAGTCATCTTATTTCGCAAGTTGACCGAATGTTGGATCATCCGCGTGGCAAAGATTTCATCAAGGACTTTACTTCGCAGTGGCTCGACCTGATGGACATCGATTTCACCGAGCCTGATCGAAAGCTTTTTCCTGATTTCGATATTGTTGTTCAGAATTCTATGCTTGCAGAAACGCATCAGTTTTTGCAGTGGATGTTGGATCAGGATGCGCCGGTTACGGATCTACTCAACTCGAGCCAGACATTTTTAAACAGTCGCCTCGCCGACTATTACGGAATCGAGGGTGTGGAGGGCGATCAGATGAGATTGGTCTCGTTGAGCAACCAGTCTCATCGCGGAGGCCTCTTGTCGCACGGATCGATTCTTAAGGTGACCGCCAATGGCACGAATACGTCGCCGGTGTTGAGAGGTGTCTGGGTTTCAGAACGTTTGCTTGGTGTATCGGTGCCACCACCCCCCGAGAATGTCCCTGCGGTTGAACCAGATATCAGGGGCGCCAAAACCATACGCGAACAACTTTCCCTGCATCTCAGTCATATTGATTGTCGAGGTTGTCACGCGAAAATGGATCCGCCTGGCTACGCTCTCGAGAACTTTGACGCAGCTGGGCGTTGGCGAGATGCGTACCGCGTGGTTCAAAAAGGGCGACCTAGGGGTGGGCCAGCAGTTGATGCCAGTGGTGTTTTTGTGGACGGTAGTGAGTTTGACGGTTTCGATGAGTTTCGTCAGCAGCTTACTCAGAAACCGTTACCTCTAGCACGTAGTTTTGCCGAAAAACTACTGTTGTACGGAACGGGTTCCTTGCTGTCGTTTTCGGATCGCGATGAAATCGATCGACTCATCGTGGCGGCAGCAAAAAAACAATACGGTATCCGTGCGATCTTAGATGAAGTGGTGACCAGTTCGCTTTTCTTGATGAAATAGACCATGGCAATGAAGATGAAATCTCAGTCGAAGCATCTCGCTAAGGCATCAAGCCTTCAGTTCGGGCGAATGATTGGTGGAAAGTCCTTGGATCGTCGCAGCGTTCTACGGGGCGGCGGCGTGGCGATGAGTTTGCCCTGGTTAACCGCAATGCAACCGGCGATGGGATCGATGGTATCCGCTTCACCGCAACGTTTTGTCGCCGTGACGCTTGGCCTCGGCTTGGTAGCTTCTAATCTTGTGCCAGAGCAGGCAGGTAAAGGCTACGTCGCGTCACGCTACCTAAAGGATATGGATGACATCAGGGATCGATATACCGTTTTCTCGGGAGTGTCTCACCCAGGTGTAAAAGGTGGGCATCGTGCAGAAGCTAGTATTTTGACGGCTTCACCGATGGGATCCTCAGGCCGAGCAAAGAATACGATCTCGCTGGATCAATACCTCGCTAAATATCGGGGTGAACAGACACGGTTTCCTTCATTGGTGCTCAGTACTGGTGGTTCAACGAGTCCCTGTTACACCGAAAATGGTGCGATGATTCCCCCGCTTGATCTCGCATCAAAGCTGTTCAGTTTGCTCTTCGTTGATGAGTCGCCGAAGGTTCGAAGCCAACAGGAGCAGCGGGTCAAAGAGGGCCGCAGTATCATGGATCTCGTTGGTGCAGAGGTCAAGTCACTGCAGCAGCAACTGGGGGCGGGTGATCGTGATCGACTCGATGCATTTTTTACGAGCGTTAGAGATCTCGAGAAAAGAATGGCCGAAACCGAGAAGTGGGCCAAGCTACCCAAGCCGACGGTTGATCGTGCTGCACCAGTCGATATCACAAACCCTAGCGACCTGATTGGGCGGCAAAAGACAATGTGCCAGCTCATGAAGTTGGCCTTGCAAACAGATAGCACTCGCTACATCACGCTGCACCTTCCCGGGGCGGGTGGAGTGATCCCGATACAGGGCGTCGATCAGGGCTACCATAACTTAAGTCATCACGGGATGGACGAAGCGAAGTTGGAGCAGCTCGCTCTAGTGGAGACGGCGCTCATTAACGAGTGGGCAGATTTTCTGCGATCGCTTCGTGATCATTCTGATGCCAGTGGCGATTTGCTTGGCAGTACATCCGTTTTGCTAACCAGCAATCTGGGCAATGCTTCTAATCATGACAATCGCAATATGCCTGTGCTTTTTGCGGGAGGTCCATTTCAACACGGTCAGCATCTCGCTTTTGATCAGCGTAATAATTATCCGCTTCCGAATCTTTTTGTTTCTGTCTTGCAGGCCAATGGTCTAGAGATCGATCGATTTGCAACCAGTACCGGCACGATGAACGGATTGCACTCGCGTGCAATCTAAACATCACGAGATCATTGGCGTGTCAGTCGTCGAGTTCAGGGATCGAGGATTCATCCAAGTGCATTCGTTGGATTGTCTTGCGAAGGCTAATCTTGAAGTCACTTTTAAAGTTAGCGACCTGTTGTTCGC
>JAKMEW010000249.1 GCA_022425745.1 Rubripirellula sp. | reverse complement strand
TTATCCGAGTTGCGTTCGTAGAAATAAACGATCATTGGATACTTCTTATCGGGGTCGAAGTCGGCGGGCTTAAGAAGAATACCGTCGAGCGGTTGACCGTCGTTAGCCTTCCAGTGAACCAATTCAGCTGTTCCCCATGAATACTCATCCTGCTGCGGATTGACGTCACTAACTCGTGTGATCTCCTTAAATCCAATCTTGCTACACCAGAGGTCTGGAAAATCTCGAAAGGTACTTCGGGTGAAGATAACGCGATCTGCATTCGACGCTTTTGAGAAACCACTAAGACGCTCATCCAACATGATCAGTTGCTGGACCTGTTTTTGCTCCGCCCCACTCGTTGGACTGAGCTTCGCGTAGCCGCTTGCCTTGGTTCTTTCATTGAACGCTGTGAGGTGGATTTCCTTAGACGTATCAATTGCGACTTGCTCGGAATCCGTCGGCATGTAGCGATAACGAACGCTCTCCTTACGCCCAGTCCCCGCAGTCAAGCAAACCGCAGCCTTTTCACCCGATAGATCGAGTTGCCACAGATCAAATCGGTCGTAAACAATCAGAAACCGGTCACCGGTCGTCCAACCAGCCAAACCGTAGGGCCTCGGAAGATTCGGCGTATCATGCAATTCATCATCAAGTCGCTGCCGAATTCCTCGACTGATCAATACCGGCTCGCTGTCGCCGCGTCGAGTGGAACGAGCATACCACTGTTTTTTTTCACCATCGAACCAAGCGAGATAGCGACCTTCGGGGGACATGATCGCATTCCACTTGACCCTTTGATCGACTCGACGACGCGTCCCATCATTCAAATTAACAAGGTAGATGTCATAAAATCCCGGATAGTCCCACGACAATGATTTCCGGTAGGGAAGATTGGTGTTCGCAACCGCCACCGCAGAAACGGATCTTTCATCAATCGACACACTCGGGATCGTTGGCGTTTCCAGTTGAACAACACGTTTCTTATGTAAAACGTAGGCTGCCTTGTAAGTGCGTTTCTTTTCAGCTTGTGCCTGCAGCAATTGCTGCGGTTGAAGCTGTGGATCCTTCCAATGCCACAGATCCAACTTTGCCATTTTCTTTTTTGAGTCATCCTTGGCTTCTTGCTTTTTCGAATTCGACTTACGCTCTGCTAAAACAGTCGCCGGAATTGACTTGGTTTCAAAGTAGAGACGCTGACTATCCCTGGAAAACCTCACGGGCGCGGATTCAGAGATCCACCAACCGATCGGAAGACCGGCTACGGTTTCATGCGCGACTTTCTTCGCCGCCGGTTTGGCCGTTGGAGTAAGATAAAGACTCCAGCTCGCCGAGTCCGACTCAACATCACTGTGATCCGACAGGAACGCGAGATGCTTAGCGTCCTCAGAAAACGTCAGCGAACGATACTGCCCAGCGCCCACCATCACCTTCGCAACGACGAATCGCTCGAGTCGCAGTAAGTGAACTCCATCATTTCCGAACGCATCCACGCTGGCATCATTGTTCCTCGCGGCTTTAGCCTCTTGAGACTTTTTCACGGAGGTCACCCAGGCCAAGGACGAGCCATCTTTTGAGAAGGAAAAAGACGAGACG
Source organism: Rubripirellula sp. (assembly GCA_022425745.1). Taxonomy (GTDB): domain Bacteria; phylum Planctomycetota; class Planctomycetia; order Pirellulales; family Pirellulaceae; genus Rubripirellula. Next base: position 1,666 of record JAKMEW010000249.1, on the reverse strand, counting down.
TTTGGGAACACTCTCTGCATCCCCGTCTCAAGATCAACGACGAGCATAGGGCTACCGTTGTTTTTGCCCGCTGTTTTTTTCTCGTCAGTTTGCTCACCTGTCACGCTTTCTCGCGCAGCGGATTCAGCCTCAGCGTTTGCCCGCTCTTCCCCGCGTTCGGACTCCTTGCGAATCTCAAGCTCCTGCTCGCCTCTCTCTTCGGCTAGCAGCTTGCGACTTTTCAATTTCAGAGGCTTCTCTTTTCGCTCGAGCCCTTCTGCACCAACTGGAAATGTTGCGGTCTTTTTTACCGCCGGCTTTACCTCACCGTGCATGCTTTCCGCATCAAGCAAGCACGCAAGCCAACGCCCACTTTCTTTTGGCGTTGCGTACGAGTTAACACCAGCCCAAGAGAGTGTCTTTCCGGTCGACAGTTCCAGGCAATAGAGCAGCGGCTTAGTGGGACCAATCTTCTCTGAATTGTCACTACCTTTTTTCTCTGGGCTTACACGATAGATCGCAAATTGCCCACCGTGCGTAAACGTCGCGGTGCTTACTCGCTCTAGCGAATAACGCTTCCCTGAGTCTGGATTGAAAACGTGCGTTGTCGCTACACCATCGATCGCCCCGTTTTGAACGGTGTACATCACCCATTTGCCGTCATCTGATATCGCTTGACGCGTAATCGTACTCCAGCGGTCGTAATCAACATGATCCAGCGATCGCTTCTCAATATTCTGGCCAAAGGTGGTATTCGCAATCACGAGCAAAACGCTGGCAACCGTGAAAAATAGTCGGACGTTTAGTCTGTGGCGGAAGGGTCGTATCATGGATATCGGTGAGTTAGTGAAGATTGACACTCACCAAGGATACTCAGTAATTTCGCGATTTTGGCTGTTTATTCGGGCTTTTTGGCAAGACCTGATTGTGCGTTGCCCACGGAGGTTGCGAGCTGCCATACTCTGGCATAGAACCCAACGTCCTTGCCCCACTCAATGAGTGAATTGATAACTCGGCCCACCAACGACAACAAAGTGGAGTCCATCCCAGTCGCATGAAAAAGCAACGAATGAAACCGTGGACCCTTCCAGTCGCCGCGATTGCGGTGATGCCATTTGCCGGTATCTTCTTGACGTCCGCCGCGCCGTGGATCGCTCATGAATTGGAAAGACCGCGGGCAACCAATTGCGAGGAGCGTTTTGCAGCGATCGGCGAGGCATTTTACACGTACCACAATGAACACTCGGCGTTTCCTCCAGCCTACACCACCGATGAACAGGGAAACCGGCTTCATAGCTGGAGAACCCTCATTCTCCCTTACCTTGGCTACGGTGATCTCTATTCACAGATCGATTTAACCAAGCCATGGGATCATCCTGTTAACGAGAAACTGGCAGAGCAGATCCCAGAAATCTACCAATGCGTCTCGTCTGAACTGCCACCTGGCATGACCCGAGTGGTTTCGGTTGCTGACCCCGAGGGAGTGATGCCTGGCATCGTCCCAATTCAACGCAGCCAGATCCAAGATGGATTGAAAATGACACTCATTGCGATCGAAACGAATTCTTCGAATGCTGTGCAGTGGATGTGCCCGAAGGATCTTGATTCGCGGTCTTATATCAACGGCGTGCCCGACCCAACCATCTCCAAGGTGCACTCAGGCGGACACCATACTCTGCTGGCTGAC
>JAKMEW010000247.1 GCA_022425745.1 Rubripirellula sp. | reverse complement strand
GTTTTGACCAGCGCGGAATTCACATTCAACCATTAGCAAACGATTAAGATTCTTACGTCTTCTTTTCCTTCAGCAAAGCTGATTAAAACACCGCAAAAGCACTCCCGATGAATCCTCAGCCTCAACTCACCGTAAGAACAACCTGGGCACGCTTTCGATGCTTGCTCCAGTTATTTCTCGTCAAGGTATTGCTTATTGCGTTAATTGCATCGAATTCCGGTTTTGCTGCCGAATCGGTCAGCTTCGAAAACGACGTTCGCCCTGTCCTCAATCGTTACTGCGTCGGTTGCCACACACAGGACGATCCCGAGGGTGGTTATGTAATGGAAACGTACCAACAACTCATGAAAGGCGGTGAGCACGGTACGGCGATCACACCAGGGGTAACCGACAGCAGTCGGCTGCTGTTAATGCTCCAAGCCAAACTGCAACCCACCATGCCTCCCGAAGGTGAGCCGCGACCGACAGAGTCGGAAATCGAAACCTTGGTGAAATGGATCGAGCAAGGCGCCGTGGGTCCACAGGGAGCACCTAGCCTAAAGGCTGAACCAATCACACCCAATATCGATAGAAACAGCCAAGTCACACTGCCTATCACCGCCATCGCGAAACATCGCGGCAATGATCTCATCGCACTGGGACGCTACGGCGAAATCAGCATCACCGACCCATCGGGAAAAGTAGTAAGTCAAATCACTGATGAGCTGCATAAAATTAATTCGTTGCAATTTAGCAAAGACGGAAAACGTCTCCTCGTGGCATCAGGACAAACCGGTGCCTACGGTCTCGCAGCGATCTACTCGGTTGACAATGGAGAGCAATTACTGGAGCTGGTGGGACACCGTGATGTTCTCTATTCCGCCGTGTTCTCGCCCGATGAATCCATCATCGCAACCGCGGGTTATGATCGAGAAATCATCCTTTGGGACTCTCGCACGGGCGAAGCGATCCGACAATTGTCCGGCCATAACGGTGCGATTTTCAGCCTCTCATTCACTCCCGATGGAAGTCGACTTGTCAGCGCATGCGCCGATGAAACACTCAAGATATGGGATGTCGCCTCGGGACGCAGAATCGACACACTCGGGCAACCCGAAGGAGAAGTCATCTCGCTTCTTTTGTCAGACGATGGGCGGTTCGTCATCGCCGGCGGTGCTGACAACCGTGTTCGAGTGTGGGAACTCGGGGTGGACGGGCAAGTTCAGCGAAATCCGCTGATTGCAACCCGATACGTCGATGATTCCGCGATCACACATCTGCAGTTTACAAATGACGAGCAAGCCATCGCTGTAACTACGGCCGCCGGAAACATCAAAATGCTCGACACCAACTCGTGGTCCCTTTTTGCAACCTTGGACGCCATTGAAGATACCGCTACAGCAATCATTGCAGATAACAAGCGGCAGGAATTATTCCTCTGCTTGATGAACGGCAAGATGGTCCAGCGGCCGATCCCCGCGACACCGCCACGCCGTGCAACTGTGGCTGATTCTGAAGCCCAGAAGATCTATCTTGATTTGGGAACCGCGACCTCGCTTAAAGAAGCGGATCTACAAACGCAGACGGCAACCCTTCCTTTTGTCGCGATACCTCGGCACTCCCAGATCACCGGCAGGATTTCGGCGAGTAATGAAGTCGATCTCTACCGCTGGGCAGCCAAGAAAAATGAGCAGTGGGCCATCGATGTTGATGCGACCAAGGATAGCCCGCTTGATCCGATCGTAACCGTGCTTGACCAAGACATGAACCCCGTGCTGAGGACCCGATTGCAGGCGACTAGAGAGTCGTATTTCACTTTTCGCGGCAAGGACAGCACTCAGGTTGGCGACTTTCGACTTTTTAATTGGGAAGAGATGCACCTGAACGACTTTCTCTATTCGTCCGGCGAAGTCACGAGGCTCTGGCTTTATCCACGGGGTCCGGACTCCGGGTACAACGTCTATCCAAATGAAGGTCAACGCTGGAGCTATTTTGGAACATCACACACAACCCATGCTTTGGGTGAGCCGGCTTACATTGTGCGCCCTTTGCTAAATCAAGAAATACCCCCGGACAATGGTTTACCAACCTTCGATGTCTACTATGAAAATGATGATGACCCACGCCGCATCGCGGGAAAAAATAGCCGTCTCATCTTCTCCGCTCCGAGCGACGGAAATTACTTCATTCAGATTACAGATACAAGAGGAATGGGTGGAGAGACTTATCAATATCAAGCAAGAGTACGTCCATCGTCCCCAAGCTTCATTCCTACGCTGAGTAAGGCGAACGGAAAAATACACCGCGGTACAGGACGGGAGTTCACGGTTCGTGTCGACCGCATCGATGGATACGATGGGGAGGTGACGTTTGATATAACGAATCTACCGAAAGCCTTTGTCACCAACTTACCCTTAACCATTGAAAGCGGACAACGTTTTGCAACGGGCTGCCTATGGTTGCCGAGTGACGCAGAGCCTTGGGAGGGAACGCTTTCGCCGGAACTTATCGCCTCTGCGACAATCCTTGGAAAACAAGTGGAAAGATCGCTTGGATCGGTGGGAGAATTAACACTCGAAGATCGACCTAACGCCGTACCAACCATCCACCCAATTGATCGTGAGGTGGCGACCAATGAGCGATGGACGCTACAAGTCAGGCGCGGAGAAACGGTGACAGCACGCGTGATGGTAGACCGCAAAGAGGGATTTACCGCCGAGATCAGCTTTGGAAAGGAAGATGCTGGGCGCAATAGCACACACGGAGTCTATGTGGACAACATTGGCCTCAACGGCCTTCTGGTACGTCAAAACGAGTCGGTTCGCGAATTCTTTATCACCGCCGATCCCATCGCCGCACTGGGGAAACGAGACTTCCACCTTCGAGCCGCGACGGACGGCGGTGTCACAAGCCATCCGATCGTCCTCGAAGTCCTACCATGAATCGTTTGAAATTCGCCCAAAACTGAGGAACGATCGAGGTGCCTCCCGTGACCGTGGGATCCTCGCGTGACGACACAGTGGTGTGCCCCCATTTCCAAACCATGCTTCGTTCCAAGCGGTCCAGAGCATCAGCCGCGCATGAAAAAACCCGCCAACCGAGGGCGGGTTCCTTGATTTTGTCATCACTTACTTTTTCTCATCTCTTTTGTTGAGAAACTGATACACCCCACGGGTGAATCGCTGAGCGGAGTCTTCTGCTTAGCGCTTTTCGCTCCCGACAACGCTCAATCAGCCGAATCTCTCGGGATGAGTTACGCTTCGGCTACAACGTTGATTCGACGACCTTTTTGGTCGAAGCATACCTTGCCATCAACGAGCGCGAACAAGGTGTAGTCGTTGCCCTGTCCAACACCCTTACCTGGGTGGAACTTATTACCAACCTGACGAACCAAGATGTTCCCGGCGCGTACTGCTTCGCCACCGAACTTCTTCACGCCACGTCTTTGAGCGTTCGAATCGCGTCCGTTGCGGCTCGAACCTTGACCTTTCTTATGTGCCATCGTCCAACTCTTAAATGTCTGTGGTTTTTTCCTACAAGTGCAGCAATTTATCGACTCAATCCAGTTTCCTCAAGAGCCAAAGCTTCGCAAGACGCTGCAATCATCCGACCACTCATGAAAAACCGGCAAAACCCCTCCATGGAAGTATCCCTGGACAAGCAACCGTTACCCGACTCACACTCCTGCGACTCTCTCACTGCGTGGATTCAACCTCGACAGCCGCCGCCGACCGCAGCTCTTGAAGCAACAACTTGGCGGACTGTTCGGCCGGCTCAATTTCTAAACAGCGAAGCAAGAAAGCTTCCGCATCACTGCCCCGCCCCTGAGCAAGACAAAGTTCGGCAAGCCGCAGAAAGGCGTAGACACCATCCCCCTGCATATTTAACAGCTGATTAAACCGCTGCTCAGCCTCCTCAAAACGTCCAAGAGAAAACAACGCCTCCCCAATTAGAGCAATGGTCGCCGAATCATCCCCAGCCAACCTCTCGCACTCCAGTAAACTCTCCAAAGCAAGGTCGTACTGACCGAGCTGAAGATGCGAGTACCCGAGGTCGTAGAACGCCCGAATGCGATGTTTCTCATTTGGAGCAATTGTTGCCATCAACAGAAACTCCACAGCCCGATCATACCTCCGCAGATCCATCAAGAGTTCGCCAAACGGTAAGTAAGCTCGTCCGTAATCCCCCTTCTGGAATAGCTGCTGATAAACCAAATAGGCTTCATCGTCTCGACCGAGTTGTCGTAAGCAGTCCGCCATCACAAACCAGCTCTCTAAATCATCCGGAAGCAATCGCGTCGCATCAACTGCCTTCGGTATCGCCTCTTCGAACTTCCCTGCCCAGTGGAGTACTTTGGCAAGATTCCGAAAAGCTACCGCTTGCCTCTGCGGATCGACCCTCGAGTTAATCTCAAGGGTCACCGCGGCCAGTCTTTCTTCATCCAGGGTTGTCGAGTCGAGCCACCCTGAGGATTGTAATTCTTCAATGACAGAAAGGGCGATGAGTCGATGTGTTTCAATCGTCGGATGAACATGATCGAGGAAGTAATCCGAGCCGAAACATTCATGGCCCCGTTCCAGCATCGATTCACGCCCCAGCACCTGATCAAACTCAACGCACGGAATTCCATCAAGGTCTGCAACCTCCGAGATCATACGGCGAATCTCGCGAGTTGCGCGCAGCGGACAGACGTCTTGATCCAATGCCTCAAGAAACGCAGCGCGTGCCTCGGTGTGTTTTTTCAACTGAAACAAGCAACGACCTCTAAAAAAAAGAAGGTCCGCGTTTCTTGCATCGCTGACAAGCTTTGTATTGACCCAGCCTAGCGTCTCATTTGGCCCGTCCCTGGCAAGCTTCTCCTGCAGAAGCACACTCGTCGAACGATTCTCCGTGGTAAACAAATCTGCACTGCTAACGGAATCTGACAAACCTTCCTCGTTCGCCAACTCCACGCCAACGCCCACGCCCGAAGATTCACTGACTGATTTGAAGGGTAGGCAGTCGCGCAAATTTGAAGCTGGTGAAATCAAAACCACCTCGGCCCCCGCAGCCTGCCCCATCGCGACCATTCGCTCCAAGTTCGATCGAAAATGAATCAGCACGTTTCGATGCCACGCATCGTCACGTTGATAATCTTTTGGCCCCGCGGAATGATTCAAGATTTCGTCCACTTCCTCGGGAAGCTCATCCCGGCTTTGCACCTGAAAATCGACGTTGGGTCGCACAAGTCCCTCGATCAGATTGAAGAGACGCGATGCCTGCAAGGTGCTACGGGTCTTGGCGACGACCTGAGCGCTACTGAGCCCCTCCTCCATGAGTCCGGAATATGTCCTTCTCTCGAGAAACTCGTTATGGCCCGTCAAAATCACGAATACATCGGGTTCGTACTTGCACAGTTCCTCCATCACATTGGCGACGCGATAACTGGCATAACTAACTCCACCGGCGTTAATCACTTCCCACTGTGTCGTGGGATCGAAGAGAGGAAGAATTTCCCGCAGCCAGCCTGAGAATGCAGTCTTATCATCAAAGGGGCGTCCAAACGTGGTAGACCCACCGAGACAAAAGATGCGTTTGGTATTTTCAGCTTTTTCTCGATTGAAAGACTGGTAGTTGAACCAAACCTGTTTTCCGGATGCTGTCTCCAAACGCTGACCTTTTGAGTCGGCGACCTCCACAAAGACAGGGCTCTTCGCATCA
>JAKMEW010000226.1 GCA_022425745.1 Rubripirellula sp. | reverse complement strand
GCACATCACAGGGCGAAACGCACCCGCTTCGGTCGACTCCAACAGCATTCACAACTTCTGGGACGGACGTGCGAACTTCGTCTTCAACGGCATCGATATCACCGGCGAAGTTCGGCCGGGACTCTTCACTCCCACAGGGATGAAGAGTGTGATGATTCTGGAATCTTCTCAAGCATCGCAGGCGGTTGGACCGCCCAACAGCGATGTAGAAATGGCTGCAGCTGGCCGAACGTTCAACGATCTAGCGTTCAAAATGTGCCACGTCATTCCACTGGCAACGCAGTCTGGTGACATCGTCAATCAGCTCGACGCTGAAGGTTTACGCGTGCCAGGTGGTTACATCACCATGATTCAAGCTGCATTCGGTGATGGACCGCTCGCGGAGTTCCTTTCGGATGAGATCGCACCTGGTGCTGTTGCACGAGTGTGTCGAACTCCGGGGTTGATTGAGATCTGTGAGTGTACGATTACCGAAGCAAACTTTGCCCTGTTCTTTGGTTTGGCCGTTCAGGCTTACGAGCAAACTCTCAGCTCACAACCCGCAGAGCAGCCAACCCGTGCTATGGTGCGAGCGTTCGAGGACATGCGTTGCGATAAATGTCACTACGCTGATGGGCGAAGTCACGCGGTGACCGGAGATGTTGGTAACCGACCGTTCGCTGTGACTGGTGTTGCCCCCATCGCAGTTGATCCAGGCGTGACAGAAGCCGCTTTGAATCTGTTTTCGCCATTTCCGAACGACGAAGCAGACCCCGGTGTTGGTTCGTTCAAGTCAAACCACATATTCAATCTGCCTCTGACGGCGCCCTATTTCCATGACGGTAGCGCTGCCGATTTGCAAGCGATGCTAGACTTCTACGTAAGGGGTGGAAATCACGATCTTCCTGAGAAGAATAGTCATGTACGTACCCTTGATGCGTCTCCGGCACAGCAGCAGTTGGTGATCGAGATGATGGAACTGTTGACCGACCCGCGGATTGCTGAGGGCTCAGGGCCATATGCTCACCCTTCATTAAAGTTGCCACTGGCCGATGGTTCACACGTGTTGATGCGTGCTAGTGATGATCCGGAAGCGCAGCAAGATGCAATGCCTGGACTGAGCTACGTGCATTTCACTCTCGGTGGGCAACAGATTGGTGTCCCTGCTGTAGATAACGGCGCAGCTGCGCCGGCTGCGAATGGTGGAGATGCGCCAGCTGTACCGCCGGCGACTCCTGCCGGTGATGCGCCAGCCGATGCCGATGCTGATGCCGGTGCAGCGCCCGCTGGTGATGCCGGTGCGGGCGATGCAGCCCCAGCAGCGAGAGGAAGACGTCAGAGCAATGGACGTGCAGGAGCGTCGTCTCGCGGTAGCCGAACGCGATCTCGTCGCGGTCGTTAAGACGCTGTTTGACCAAAAGAAATTGATGATGACTCTTCGCCTGTGAACATGGGCGAAGAGTTTTTTTATTCTAGGTCAAGATTTCATTGACCACTCGGCCGTGAACATCGGTCAAGCGGAAGTCCCGTCCCTGGAACCGGTAGGTTAATCTCTCGTGATCCACCCCGAAAAGATGCAGCATGGTCGCGTGCAGATCATGAACGTGGACAGGATTCTCGACTGCCTCGTAACCCAGTTCGTCCGTCGCTCCCCAAGAGAAACCGGGACGAATGCCACCCCCGGCCATCCAGCACGAGAATCCCATAATGTGATGGTCTCGTCCTGATCCCTGCGCCATTGGTGTCCGACCGAACTCACCACCCCAGATGACAAGTGTGTCCTCGAGCATTCCTCTTTGCTTAAGATCTTTTACCAGAGCTGCGGTTCCGCGATCAACGAGTTTCGCAGTGACCTCCGCACCCTGCTTGATTCCACCGTGGTGATCCCAGCCACGATGGTAAAGTTGAATGAATCGGACTCCACGTTCAGCCAATCGTCTAGCAAGCAAGCAGTTGGCGGCAAAGGAACCGTCTCCACCCTTGGTTCCATAAAGGTCTAACGTCTCCTGCGACTCATCTGAGAGATCCATCAGGTCGGGAGCCGACATTTGCATTTTAAAGGCTAGTTCATACTGTGCGATCCTCGTTCTGATTTCTGGATCTTGGAATCTTGCGTCACCAAGTTGATTCAGTTGTTGAACGGCATCAATGACTTGTCGCTGATTATCTAGATTCACTCCGTTGGGACTTTTCACATAAAGAACGGGATCACCCTGCGAGCGAAACTCAACGCCTTGGAAACGACTGGGCAAGAAGCCACTATGCCATTGTCGCGCGGCAATCGGCTGAGATTGGCCGCCTCCGACTGACGTTAGGACGACATAGCCGGGTAGGTTGTCGGTTTCACAGCCAAGGCCGTACAGGAGCCATGAACCCATGGAAGGTCGTCCAGGGATCGACGTTCCTGTGTTCATCAGGGTGTGCGCAGGATCGTGATTGATTTGGTCCGTCTGCATCGAACGGATGACACAAATGTCGTCCGCAATCCCGCCGATTTCGGGTAGCACGCTACTGATCTCCAGACCGGATTCGCCAAATTTCTTAAATTCGTGCTGAGGACCCAAGCACTTCAAACGATCCGCTTGCCCCTGCAACTGCGCGATCTGCTTTCCTTCGGTATAAGACTTGGGCATCGGTTGCCCGTCCATTTCCGCCAGTTTTGGTTTATGGTCGAGTGTTTCGAGGTGTGACGGTCCCCCTGCCATGCATAAATGGATGACGCGTTTGATTCGTTGTTGCTCGGGGATGACTGGGTAAACACCCTCCCAGTGTTGCGAAGCTCGATCAGATTTATTTTCAACAGGCTCGGCCGCTGGCACACCCCCGGTTGCGAGCAGTGAGTGTAGGGCCGCCGCACCGATTCCATAGGATCCGTGACGTAGAAACGTTCTTCGTTGACTTTGGCGAGCGAGTGATTCTGGGGTCATGTCAATGATTTGTTTTGTTGTGATTTGTTTTGTTGTGTTTAGACTCAGATGGAAAACATACCGCTGGGCGGAAAAAAAATTTTTTTCGATCTCGCCTGATCGTCGTAACGATCCTTCCGTGGGGTTAGGTCAGTTGCGAGTGATGAACTCATGAAGATTGAAGATGGCACGTGTAACGGCGACGTAGGACGCCAACTCAACAGGATCAAGATCAGGTGCGGGGGGGAGGTCTCCAATCTTGATCAGGTGCTTAGCCTCCTCAGGCGAAGCGGTGTAATAGTCGAATTGTTGCTGTCGCAACCGGCTGAGGATCGTGGTTTCTTCGTTGGTCGCCTCCCGCGTCAAAGCCTGTTCGATCATCCGTCTGATTCGTTGCTCTTCGTTTAGTTCTTCCTGAAGTAGGCCTTCGGCGTAGACTCGCGCCGCTTCAACGTACGAGGGGTCATTGAGCATCACCAAGGCAGCTAGAGGGGTGTTAGATCGTGGACGCTCCGCGGTGCATTCTTCGCGTGCGGGTGCATCAAACAACTTCATAGCTGGATGAAGGAATTGACGCTGCCAGTGGGTGTAAACTCCCCGGCGATACTGATTCTCACCCGAATCAGCGTTATATGTGCGTGCTGGAAAATTAAGGTGACGGAGCAATCCCGCTGGCTGATAAGGCTTGACGCTACGACCACCAAGATCCCGCACTAGTAGGCCGCTGACCGACAGGGCATTGTCTCTCACCATTTCCGCATCCAAACGGAAACGGGATTGCCTCGCTAGTAGACGGTTATAGGGGTCAACGTCAGCCAGTTCGGATCTCGGTGCAGAAGATTGGCGGTAGGCTCGACTCGATAGGATCAGGCGAACCATGTGTTTGACGTCCCATCCGCTCTCAATGAACTCAAGTGCAAGAGCGTCTAAAAGTTTAGGGTGTGAGGGATACTCACCCTGTGAGCCGATATCATCAAGGACCTTGGATAGGCCTGTTCCGAAGAGTAATTTCCATAGGCGATTCACAAACACCCTCGCCGTTAAAGGGTTGTCCTTCGCCACGATCCAATTGGCTAGATCAAGTCGTGTCTGCCGACCTTCGAAAGGTTTTTGCGGTAGGAAGTGTGGTGGTGCGGGTTGGACAATGGGGCCGCTGTTGTCCATCCAGTTCCCACGCGGCAGAACCCGCATCTCTCGTGGTTCGACCGAGACTGTCACCAATGTGGTTCGCGTGTGCTGTGCTTTCACATCCGCGATTTGCTTATCCAGAGCCGCGATCTGGCTTCGTAATGCTTCGAGTTCAGGGGCGATTCCACGATAGTGAGCCGCTAACAGATTATTTTCCTCTTCACTTCGGTCCGCATCCGCTTTGTCAATCAATGCAATGATTGCTGGTGGAACGGACCGTCGAGGATCAAAGTCCACTGACTTGTCGGTAACCGAGATGCGGAAGCGACCAAGGGTGTGTCCGGGATTGTCGTGGTTCTGCTCAATCGTTACCACGAGTTCTCCGTTGTCGGGTATCGTCTGCGGACTCTTAAACGATGCGATCCATGAGTGGCTGACGCCAAAGTTCGGCATCACCGCCCAGCCCCATTTCTTGCCTTTCACATCGTTGTCGATCGCTGCGATAGCCTTCCAACCCTTGTAGGGATTTTGATTTCCGTCGGCTTGCTCAAAGCTTGCTTTCGCATCAATCAATTCGAGTGACGCGGGTTCTTGATCGTCGGTCACAAGTGCGGTGCGAACTTCTGAGATAACAAAGTTGCCGTTGCCCGCACGCCCCGGTCCCTTTGCCGGTAGAGAATCATCAGGCAATGCTTCAACTCGGATTCCGGTCACCGGCCCGATTGCCTCTGCAGGTAGGGAAAACGTGACACGATAGGTGTTACTCTCTGAACCTGGCCCAGAAGCGACAATCGAGTGATCGTCTTTCACCTCGAGTTTGGTTCCGTTGAGGGCTTCAACCGAATTGGGATGCAGTGGTGTCCAACTTGCGCTCGGTTTCGATAAACGGTTGATCCACTCTGTAACCGCACCTTGAATGGGTGTTGATTCGAATTGGATCGCTAGCTCTTTTTGCTTCTCGACAAGCGGAGCTAACAAGGCTTCGAGTTCTGCATCGGGTACATCCATCGATGGTCCCCATCGACCATCTCGATTCGCGCCCGAGTAAAGTCCTCTCTCTTTGATGTCTGCGAAATAAGATGCGAATTGGTAAAAATCTTGCTGCGTGAATGGATCAAACTTATGGTCGTGGCATTCGGCACATCCGAGCGTGGTCCCTAACCAAACCGTTGAAGCGGTTCGGACGCGATCCGATGCGTATTTTGTGAGGTACTCTTTTGGCTGTGCGCCACCCTCGGCTGACATCATCCCGAGTCGATTATAGCCCGAAGCGATTCTCTGACGCTCTGTAGCGTCGGGCAGTAAATCACCGGCGAGTTGCTCACGCGTAAACTGATCAAAAGGGAGGTTTCGGTTAAACGCGTCGATGACATAATCACGATACGGTGAGATGCTGACATCTTGGTCACCGTGGTAGCCAACCGTGTCTGCGTAACGCACAAGGTCGAGCCAGTAAATGGCCATTCGCTCACCGAAGTGCGGTGACTCGAGTAATTGATCGACGGTTTGCTCCCAGCGATTCTCGGATTCCGCACTCTGGAACGCTTCCAGTTGAGATGACGTCGGAGGCAATCCGAGTAAATCGAAGTGAAGCCGACGAAGGAGTACCGAGTCGTTGGCTTCGCGTGACAAATCGATATTGAGCGGTTGTAGTTTCTCGCGGATCAGACGATCGATCCAAGCACCCTCGCGGTCAATGGTTTTGTCAATCGGACGAAATGACCAGTGGACCGACCACTGTGCGCCTTGCTCAACCCACTGACGCAGTATGTCAATCTCGTCGGTGTCGAGGGATTTTGGGTGGTCATGCGGTGGCATCACGACGTCTGGTTCATCGGAGGTGATACGCGAGAGAAGTTCGCTCTTCTCTATATCTCCACGAACAATAGCGTGATAGCCACCCAAATCTGCCAACGCACCCTCTTCGGTGTCGAGACGTAATCCGTGCTCGCCACCACCTTCCCGCCGAGCTGCATCGGGGCCATGGCAGGAATAGCATTTATCGGCCAAGATTGGCTTAATGTCACGTGAGTAGTCGATATTAGGTTCAACCGCCATGACGACGGTAGTTAACGATAGACTCACAAATAAGAAGAGAGCTCTTGCGATCATCTTGTATGGATTGGTTAGGCCTCGAATCGGATTTCTGCCACGCCAGATTGTAACGTGTCCGCGAGGCGGATGGTAACGGCGGGTACCGAGCCGGCGTAAAGATGCAGAGCTAAAAGAGAGTGTGTCGATGCGAGCCTTAGTCGGTTACCTCCGCGGCTCGAAGTTTCTGCTGAGAGTCGTTTCCGTTTGCATGGAAGCTACTTTGCATCGAGGCGTTATGTTGCCCGGATGTCAGAAACTTGCTGCGAAATAGCATCAGCCCCGTTCGCCGAAACCGGGGTCACATCGCCCCTTTGCCGGTTAACACCACCATGACTGTTCTTAGCAGAATTCTCAAATCGTTGAGGAGACAGCAGTTGCGAAGATAGAGGAGGTCGTAAGCAATCTTTCGCTTAAAGCTATCAATGTTGTTGTCGTAGCCGTTGACGATTTGCGCGACTCCCGTCACTCCTGGTTTTAGCTGCAGGCGATCGAGATAGTTTGGCACTTCGCGCGAGAGTTCTTCGATGAATTCTGGCCGTTCCGGCCGCGGTCCCACAAGTGACATGTCACCGCGAAGCACGTTCCAAAGTTGTGGAAGTTCATCGAGACGAGTCAATCGCATGAATTTTCCGAGTCGCGTAACGCGGGGGTCATTTTGGGTTGCGAATTGGGCGCCATTTTTTTCCGCATCCACCACCATTGTTCGGAACTTGTAGAGCGTAAAGAGTCGACCGTAGCCAATCTCTCTTCGACGTTCGACGCGCGTTCGCCGATCCGAGAAGTGGACTTTTCTAGTTGTTGAACGTCGGTCAGAGCGGGAACCTCGACGACGGTTGAGCCCCACGCGGGTCTGACTGAAGATTGCTTCACCCGGCGAACTAATTTTGACTGCGATGGCGGTTAGAAGCATCACTGGTAGCAGGATGACAATACCGATGCTGGCGCCGATGATGTCAACGAGTCGTTTGGTGCGCTGTGTGTGCTTCGGCAGCACGCTGTGAATCCCGCGATTTGGATCGCTTGAGACGGTAGAGAGCCAAGGGACCGGTTTAATGCACACTTCAGAGGACAGTTTTTCCAGTGGGTCCGTACCCGTGGGGTCCTGTTCGCTCGTTTGAGCAATTACGCATGGCGATGTTTCGGCTGCGTAACTCTGGTTCATTGTTTGTAACATCCACGCACTACGTCTTTAGAAATCCTGCCCCACGCGTCAGTCCGAATCGATCTAACGTCGCGAACTGAGTATGATTCGCTGGTAACGACGGTTCCGCGAAAATCTATCTCTCACCGACAATTGCACGTGTTGTTCGCATGACTTTTGCGGTCGTATCGGTTATGCGAGGCGATCTCCCGAGGATTCTGACGAGCTTACCATCGCGGCGAAGCCGATTAGGTCACCGCAACACCGAGTGCACGCTCGGGTAAGTGATGATTGGGACACGACCGTTGAGGCTAATTGTTCTAATCCGTATAAATGACGCAAAGTTTCCAATTCGCTTCCGAAAACTGCCATGACAGTATCGTATTGGGAGAGTCAGTTTGCGATTGCTTCTCGCGTGTGCAAACTTACCTAATCACGAGTTTGACTCGTACGACTACAAAGCATGATAACGGTGACGTTTCCATTTTGTGATGGATCGACAGGGCAGTGTTCATTGTGCGGTAGGCGATTCTAACGTTGAAGTCGCATCAAGGTTGTGGTCGTTGGTTAGTGGTTATGGAGCCAGTGGGAATTTAAGTGCAGCAATCTACCTTTGCATGGCTATTTTCAAACGCATCACTTGTGCCTGCCGCACTCGGGGTAGGTGCTGCAGTGATAGGTCTCATTTTCTTTGTACGACCGAGCCGACGCGGCAGCCTTGTCGCCGCATTTTTATCATTGGCTCCGGCGATCGTCGGCATGTTAATGGTTTACAGTGCGGCGAAGGATTTTAAAGAGCTCGCGACAGACGATAGCGTTGTGAAACCAGGTGCGATTGTTCAGTGCGTCGGCCGAGGAATTGGGACAGGTCTGTTCAGTCTATTTGGTGCTTCGATCGCAATGTATGTAGCATTGCTCGCACTACTTCGCTCGTGGAAGCGGAATCGTACTACGGATTCTCCAGTCCGAACCGAGATGGGGGCTGGGTTTACCGCCGTGATGGGATCTCAGGCATATCAGGCGCGGTCGACAAAGGGACTCAACGCGTACGAGCCAGATGCGACGCGGAGCCAGTCCGATTCGCAAACTGTCGGATTAGATTTGGATGATGTAATTGCCGGTTCCGGCGTTGGTTTTATGCCCGGTTCGCCCACAGCCGCAATGGCGGGCAGGCGAGCATCGCACGATGACGTTACCACTGAAACACGTCAGAATCCTGATGATGACGATCCAAGCATCATTGATGTCGAAGAGGTCTAATCGCATCACTGGATGGCTGGCATTTAATTTGGTGTTAATAAACCAGCGATGCATCCCGTCATGCAGCAGACAATCACACCGCCAATCATTGCTCTCAATCCCAACCTCGCCAGCTCGGGACGCCGCTCAGGAGCGAGTGCACTGATGCCGCCTATTTGCACTCCGATGGATGCAAAATTTGAGAATCCGCTCAAGGCGTAGGTCAGGATCACGACTGTGCGGGGTGATAAGGTGCAATCGGAAGCAGTGAGACTACTTAGTCGTTCGTAGGCAATGAACTCGTTGGCAAATATCTTCAGGCCAATGAGTTGGCCAGACAGGAGACACTCCCCGCTTGGTATTCCCATACAGAATGCGATTGGGGAGCAGAGGGTTCCGATGAGTGCGGAAAGGGTTAACGCGATCTCGTCTCGATATCCGAATAACGTTCCGATCCACTGAACGAGGGAATCAAGCATTGCGATCAGACCGAGAAAAGCAATCAACATTGCGATGATATTGATTGCTAACTTCATTCCATCGGTAGCCCCCACCGTTGCTGCTTCAAGAGCATTGGTGGTATCGGGTTCTGGCGAGACGATCTGTAGACCATGCGTTTCGGAGATTTCAGTCTCGGGGATCAGCATCTTGGCGATGATGAGACTCGCCGGAGCGGAGATGACCGAGGCGGTTAGAAGGTGACCGGGATTAATCCCCATTCCCGCGTAGACTGCCAATAAGCCACCTGAAATCGTTGAGAACCCGCCAATCATCATTGCATTCAGTTCCGATCTGGTCATGCAATGAAGGTAGGGGCGTACCACCAGTGGTGCTTCGGTTTGCCCGATAAAAACATTCGCTGCCACCGCGAGGCTTTCAGAACCAGAAGTGCGCAAGGTTCCTTGCATGAGTCTTGCGAGAGCACCAACGATGCGTTGCATGATACGAAAGTGATAGAGAATCGACATGAGTGCCGAAAAAAAGATGACCGTTGGCATCACACCAAACGCAAAGGATCTCAACAGAAGGTCAGGCGCTGGGAACGAATCGTCTCCAGCAACGGGATTTAAGCGAAATGCAAAATTACTTCCCGAAGAAACAAAGCCTAGGATTTGGTTGAAGAGGTTTCCAAGTGATTCAAATAGCCAGCGACCCGGTGTTGTCCATAGAATGGCCAGTGCAAAGCCGACCTGTAACACGACCCCGGTGACAACGAGTCGCCAGTCGATTTTTTTACGATTGGTGCTAAGGAGCCAAGTGATTCCGATAAAGATACCGAGACCTGCCAGACTGATGGCTTGATGGATGGAGAAAGGAGTGGCCATAAGCGTTTGGGTCGACGATCGAGAAGGCTGACAATAAAGGTGCGTCACGCTCGGAGCTGTGTACTCAGAGTCGTGCACACCAGGGTCGTGCACACCAGGGTCGTGCACATCAGAGTTGTGTACTCAGAGTCGTGCACACCAGGGTTGTGCACATCAGGGTTGTGCACATCAGGGTTGTGCACTCAATTCTTGCGAACTGAGGTCATTAGGGATGAGGTCTTGTGAAAATAAAGCTTGTGCGGTGAGAGTCTATCCAACGAGATTTTATTCGCCGGTATTCGGATCGCTGGGGGCCTCTCACTGGGATCCTATTGGTTTGGAATTGTATTGAATACTCGGTCACCTGCGTCGCCGAGTCCGGGGACGATGTATTTGTTGGCATTAAGAACGGGATCAATCGCGCACATGTACAGAGCGACATCTGGGTGAGCATTGACCACCGTGTCAACGCCGTCATGTGATGCAATCAGAGACAGCATGGAGATGTGCTTGACACCCCAGCGTTTCACAGCATCAATAGCGAGTAATGCGGAACCACCGGTCGCCAGCATTGGATCAACAATGAAGGCGGTCTCGACCGGTTGGGATTCATCAAGTTTACTGTAGTATTCAACGGGTGTAGCGGTTGCTTCATCACGGTACATGCCGAGGTGAAAGACGCTTGCAGAAGGGATTAGGTCAAGCAGCGGGTCCGACATGGCGAGCCCCGCTCGCAGAATTGGGAAAATTCCTATCCTCTGAGCAATCTCGTTTGCTTCGGTTTTCGCCACAGGGGTGGTAATCTCGATTTGACGGGTCGCGAGTGAACGGGTCGCCTCAATCGCTAAGAATTGTGTGAGTTGGTGTGCGACAAGTCGGAATTGTGATGGCGGTGTTTCAACGCGTCGAAGCTGCCCAAGAAGGTGCTCACAGAGAGGATGGTCGATCTTGTTCACGTTGGTCACGATAGCTAACCCAGTTTCTGTGTGTTGTTTAGCGTGTGGTTATAGTTTGAATTGGTGTGGCAGAAGACTCGTTAAGGAATGGCGTTCTCGTTGGTTACCGTCGAGATCCAGCAAGATTACCTCGGTCTCTGGCGACGAAAACTCCGCCAGCACTTGTCGGCATGCTCCGCACGGGGTGACAGCCTCACGCGAAGCGATGATGATGGTTTTGAACTGTTTTGCACCCGAAGAAATTGCGTTGCCGGTTGCATTTCTTTCAGCGCACATCGTCAGGCCGTAGGATGCATTTTCAACGTTGCATCCAACATGCATCTCGTTGGTCTGATCGATGATGACACACCCAACGGGGAACTCAGAGTAGGGGGCGTATGCGTGTTTAGTGACTTCGGCGGCAAGTTTAATTGCTTCGTCTAGCATGTGTGGCACGATCTAGCTTGAGACCAGTAAAGCGGGGTGGTGGTACGTCGGGTTGGGGTTGCGATTTTAGTGATTTTCAGTCGTCGCTAACGATCGAAGGTCTTCTAGGATGACCGGGGATTGTTCGGCAGGGGAATCGGTCGTACGGAGTGCCTTCTGGAAATGTTGTATGGCTCGTTCATTTCGGTGGGTTTCATTCGAAAGGAAGATTCTCAGCCACGAATCGCCATCTTGAATTTCCGTTCCGACGGGTTTCAATATCTCGCAACCAACGCTGTGGTCAATGGATTGAGTTTTGTTCTGACGTCCACCGCCGAGTTCAATGACTCCCCATGCAATCTCGTTCGGTGAAACGGTTGAGACGTATCCTGAACGGTCGGCTTTGAGTTCAAGTGTCTGTTTTGCCGATTTTATATCACTGAGGCGACCGCCTTGGTGTTCGATCATCAAGTTTAGTTTTTTTAAGGCATTTCCGGATTGAATCGCATCAGTGATCTGGGTCGAAATGTTAGCGGAGGATAGTTGCGGATGCGACATTTCAAGCAGGTCGGAGGCGAGTCGCTGCACGATCGTCATCAATCGACTTTCACCATTCCCTTCTAATGCCTCAATCGCTTCCTCGACTTCAACAAGATTACCAACGCGGCGGCCGAGCGGTTGGTTCATATCGGTGATGACACAGTCGGTTTCAACGCCGAGTCTTTCCCCGGTGCTAACGAGTGAAGCTGCCAAGGCGTGAGCTTGCTCGGCTGTGTTCATGAACGCTCCCGTGCCGAACTTTACATCGAGCAACAGCTTTGATGGATTCTCCGCGAGTTTTTTGCTCAGGATGCTTGAGGTGATCAGCGGGATCGAGGGAACGGTGCCGCTTGAGTCACGAAGAGCGTAGAGCTTTTGATCGGCTGGAGCGATGTCAGCAGTGGTGCCCGTTATGCAGCAGCCAACCGATCCAACTGCGTCTTGAATCTCCGTCGTAGATAGATCAGTGCGGAGTCCGGGAATGGATTCAAGTTTGTCGAGTGTACCGCCGGTTACCCCAAGACCACGGCCAGAGAGTTTTGGGACTACTAGCCCGCAGGCGGCCAGCAGTGGGACGAGGATCAGTGAAACCTTGTCTCCGACGCCACCGGTTGAATGTTTTGATACAACCTCCGTTCCTTGCGGCCATTGGAGTGTTTGTCCAGATTCGAGCATTGCGGAGGTCAGGTGCGCGGTTTCTTCCGCTGACATTCCGCGAAAGTAGACTGCCATGGCGAATGCCGACATTTGATAGTCGTGCAAATGCCCAGTGACGAAATCGGAGATGATCAGGCGAATTTGCGACTCGCTCAATTCGTGACCGTCACGTTTCCGTTCGATGATTCGTAGCGAGTTATCTCGATGATTCATTTGGTTTGAGTTTGTGTTGCTGAGCGTCAGTGAGCGTCCGCGCGAGTTTGATGCACCGGGGGTTACTGCATCGATTTCGGTAAGTATTCGATGGTTCGATCGTTGTCACGCGTTGGCCCGGGGGTGCTGCGACCGTTTTCTACCTGGCTTGCCAAAAGCTCTAATAACTCTTGCACTTTATCAGGGTAGGATGCCATCAGGTTGTTGGTTTCTGATGGGTCTTTCCCGAGGTGATACAGTTGGACGGCGGGAAGATTTCGTTTCTTTGCTTCGGGTTCCTTAGGGGCACTCAATCCACCGCTTCCGGCGGAAAGGCATAACTTCCAGTCACAG
>JAKMEW010000212.1 GCA_022425745.1 Rubripirellula sp. | reverse complement strand
GGTGAGTTCTGTGCACGGTTGGTGGAGTGATCACGAACGGAATCGTGGCAGGGGCCGGCTAAGTGTTGGAATGGCATCATCTAACCAAGGCATCACAGCCAAACTCGACCACGGATGAAACGATTCACGGATGTCATGCAGGTGCAACGCAAAAAAACACTATCGACGACATGACGGAATCTAACAATCTCGCTGCTGGCACTTACGAAGTCTTACGCAACCGCTTGCGTGAAGCGTCGAAAGACCTTCGTGAAAGGCTCTCGAAACTCAATGAGACCCGAGCCGAGGTCTTCGGAAACATCGAAACCTCGCTCGTGGCTACCGAGCGAGTCAACACTGAACACAACTGTGTGCCGCGTGACATTGTTTCGGTTGGAGACCAATTTCTTTTTGGTTACAACGTCCAGTTTGGACTCAAAACCGACATCCATCTCTCCGATGTCTTCGCAGCCTATCAATTCTCGGATCATCAATTCCACACCCGACCTCTTGATCTGATTGGCAACGAGCAGTTTGCGAAAGATTTCAACGAACTCTATCGCTTCTACAAGGACACAAGATTCGCCCGATTCTTTCGGTCCGGCCCAATGCTTCACATGGTTTTCCAAGTGGGTAAGACCACGCACGACATTAAGTCGTTCAAGTGGCGGGTGGGAACCGATTCATTGGAGTACATCGATAACCGCAGTGAACACGAAGTTCGCGACCCTGCTCAACATGAGTTCCGCTGGACCAAAACCACAAGAGACCAGCACCACTATGGTGCACATCCGCACATCTCGATCAACGACATGGTGTTTGTTGAAACCGTTGGCGGTGACCTGACGGTAAAAATCGAAAACAACACCGAGTCGGGCGAGGGGATCTACGCTGAACCTGTCGAGAACCCAGACCAACAACTCGACGACGCCGAGATCCATTATTCGATCGTCGGCAACTTGGTACTAATGAAGATTCGCCCGTACCAAGAATCTGATTATCGATATGTGATCTACAACGGAAAGATCCAGCAGGCGATGCGTCTCGACGATATTGACCACGCCTGCGTGATGCTACCGAGCGACCATGGCCTGATTTTTTCCGGGGGATATTACCTGCAAACTGGCGAATACAAGCGATTCGACCACGGCCTCAGCGACATGCGTTACCAGCGCACGATCGCGGCTCCCAACGGCGAAGATTATCTCTACCTCTTTTACAATCCAGAATCAGGAACCTACGTCCAGCTTCGCTATAACCTGATTCGTCAAACGGTTGACGCCCCCTTGGTCTGCCACGGACAAACCTTCTTTGAAGGTGGTGAAATGGTCTGCTTCCGAGGTCAAGATGACCCGCAAAAGCACCACGCAATCCAGATTTGGCAAACGCCTTTCACCGGAACCGACTTTGTCTCTGACAACCAAACCGATTCCTACCTATTCAAAATCGGAAACAAGGAAATTGTCGGTGGCATGGCGGAGTGCAGTGAGCTCATATCGCTGATTGACAAGGATGATAGTTACGAAGGCTTGTACGTTGACCTGGTGAGAAAAACGACAGACCTTCTCGATAGTTATTTTTGGATTGATCACGAAGAAACCGAGAAACTTTCGGAACCCATCGCAAGGATCCGCGAAGCGTCCAGTGCCGCTGTCGAAGAATTTGAAAAGGTTGTTCGATTACGCCGTGACACAAGCGAGCGAATGCGAGAGGTCACGTCAACAATTGAAGAATTGTTGAAGACGATTGAAAGAAACCGTTTTGAATCGATCAATGACTTCGTTTCTTCTCTCGCCCAACTTCGTGAACAACGTGGGCACGCGATCGGCTTGCGCGACTTGAAGTACGCCGATGAGGAAACCATCGCCAGCCTCGAAGAGAAAACTGCAGAGAAAGCAGACCGACTCAGTCGACGATGCGTTGAATTCCTGCTTACCCCAAACGCCTTAACACCTTATCAAAACAAGGTGCAAACGATCTCTGACGCCATCGCAGAGATTGAATCGGTTTCAAATGCGAAGAAACTGCAAGAAGAAATTGAACAGAGTGGTACCGATCTCG
This sequence comes from Rubripirellula sp., assembly GCA_022425745.1. Classification (GTDB taxonomy): domain Bacteria; phylum Planctomycetota; class Planctomycetia; order Pirellulales; family Pirellulaceae; genus Rubripirellula. Next base: position 2,263 of record JAKMEW010000212.1, on the reverse strand, counting down.
AATTACTGACCGAAACGGTTAGTAACCTCAAGATTGACGACACAAAAAAACGAACGGGGATCATCGATTCAATTGGCGATGTCTTTGCATCACTGAACCGAGTTCGCAGCGCCCTCAAAGCTCGGACCACCGAACTTGCCAGCGATGAAGGTCAAGCCGAATTCGCTTCTCAACTCAAGCTCTTGGAGCAAACCACCTCGGGATACTTAGACGTCTGTGATTCGCCTCAGCGTTGTGATGAGTACCTCACCAAGCTCATGGTGCAAATCGAGGAACTCGAGGGAAGATTTGCCGAATTCGATGACTTTGTGATTCAACTCACTCAGCGACGCGAAGAGGTCTATGCCGCCTTCGAGTCTCGCAAAGTATCACTGATTGAGAAACGAAATCGTCGTGCTGAATCACTTTCCGCCGCCGCCAATCGAATCCTCAAGGGCATCGACTCTCGAGTTGGTAAGATGGAGACGTCGGACGAGATAGCCGCTTACTTTGCCAGCGACTTAATGGTGGACAAGGTTCGCGACATTATGAGCCAACTCGAAGAACTCGAGGATGCGGTTCGCGTCGAAGATCTTCAGAGCCGTTTAAAAACAATCCGAGAGGACGCCACACGACAGCTCAAGGATCGCCAAGAACTTTACGAGGATGGCGGAGATCTCATCCGACTCGGCAAACACCGATTCGCGGTCAATACCCAGCCACTCGACCTGACGACCGTCTTACGTGAAGGCGAGATCTGCCTTCACCTGACCGGAACACAGTTTTTCGAGCAATTACAAAACGAACACCTAGAGGACTCGCGTGATCTCTGGTCACAGGAATTGGTGAGTGAGAACCGTGATGTCTATCGCGGTGAGTTCTTGGCATACGAACTGTTCCAAAAATTGACTCAGGGTGACGCAAAACTCCGAGGCTCAAGTGACTCCACCGTTGAACTTGCATGGGTTCAAACGGAAATGTCTGGTCGATTCGACGAAGGTTATGCAAAGGGGGTGCACGACCTTGATGCACACAAAATCCTCAGCACACTCCTCTCAACACACCAAGAAATTGGGATCCTCCAGCACTCTCCGAGCGTCAGAGCTGCCGGAAACCTGTGGTTCCATCATTTACTCGATGCGAACGACCGCAGATCGATGACTGAATGGATCGGTGGCTTCGCCAAACTTGCGCAGGCTTATCCGCAAGCGAAACCAGCAGTCGAGTTCCGTCAAAAACTCGCGCAGCTTGCACTGCAAGATAGCGAGCGATGGCAACCGATCTTTGACGGCCGTTGGGACTCTCAGCAAGTTGCCAACTACCTCTTTGACCAACTGACTCAGACGCCAGATCAACCCGCCCTGAGCAGCCGAGCCGCCGAGCTGTACGCCGACTTTGAGGGCGCCATTCCTAAAACGGATCACGACAAACTACTCACCAAGGTTTTGGCCTCCGAATCGGATCCAGGGCGTTCATTTATACTTGCGAGAAATTGGATCGATGCTTATCTCGAGCATCTTGGCGACGAATCATCCGATGACCCTGCTGCCGGCTATCGGGACGAACTTGCATGGATCGTATTCAATCGTGGCGTTGGCGACTCTACGCTCATCTCCGCCCAACTTGGACACACGCTGACGGACCTTGCGGGAAATCACGGTCGTATCCAGCGTGGTGAGATGAAAATTCATTTCCATGAATTGACGCAACGGCTCGCGAGGTTCCAGAACGAAGACGTTCCTCGCTTCCAAAATCTGCACCGAACCAAGACTCAACTGGTTGAGCAAGCGCGCGACGACATGCGTCTCGATGAATTCAAGCCACGGGTGCTGACGAGTTTCGTTCGTAACCGGTTGCTCGATGAGGTCTATCTGCCACTGATCGGTGATAACCTCGCGAAGCAGATGGGCGCTTCGGGCGACCAGAAACGCACCGACCGCATGGGGCTCTTACTGCTCATTTCGCCCCCCGGTTACGGCAAAACGACACTCATGGAATATGTTGCCAATCGACTTGGCATTGTGTTCATGAAGATCAATGGTCCTGCCATCGGACACGCAGTGACCTCATTGGATCCCGCCGAGGCTCCCAATGCGGCGGCGAGGGAGGAAGTCGAACGACTGAATCTTGCTCTGGAAATGGGTGATAACGTGATGCTGTACGTCGATGACATTCAGCACACCCATCCTGAATTCCTCCAGAAATTCATCTCACTCTGTGACGCAACTCGAAAGATCGAAGGGGTCAGAAACGGTCGCACTCGGACCTTCGATCTTCGCGGACG
>JAKMEW010000027.1 GCA_022425745.1 Rubripirellula sp. | reverse complement strand
AATTACGTCTCGCGGACGGATTCCAGAAGGTTAGTCTTGAGGGTAACAAATCACGCGGTGGCATGCTTGCGATGGCCAGCATCCTCACCGTCAGCGCGAACGGCGTGGACACATCGCCCGTGACTCGCGGTGCTTGGATCCTCGAAAACATCCTTGGCACGCCGCCGCCGCCGCCACCCGATGAAGTACCTTCGATTGACGGTGACGTATCGGGAGCCAAGACGATTCGAGAAAAACTCGCGTTACATCGAAGTGATGCCGCGTGCAATGTTTGCCACCGAAAAATCGACCCACTCGGCTTCCCACTCGAACACTTTGATCCAGTGGGCAGATGGCGGCAAAAATACCCTCAGGAAAAAGGATCGGATCAGCGTCACGAAATCGATTCGTCTGGGCAATTTCTCAGTGGGGAAAGTTTTGCCAATTACCAAGAGTTCCGGAAGGCACTCGCAGCCACGCGACACAAAGAACTCACCACTTGCTTGATTCGAAAGATCGTCGAATACTCAACCGGCAGACACATGGGTCGAGTGGACGAATATGAAATTGAGGAAATCGCAAATCGCATAGAAGCGACCAAGGGAGGCATGAAAATGCTTCTAGTTGAAACACTCACCAGCGACATCTTCAGAAATCGCTAAACATCGGCTCCAGCAAACCATCTCTATTGATTCAAAGCCGAACACCGATCGCTAAGGTGCCGAACGCCGATAGCTAAAGTTCGGTGCTCGCTTAGGTCGGCACACTCTCTGCAATCAAATGCTTCGGCAAGTCGGAAGCTTTTTCGCACCCGACCTGCTCCATCACCTGCTGCAACTGTTTCTTCAGCATTTCAAACGTGTGATGACCTCCGTACTTACCAAGTGCACAGACACCGAGCATCGGGGTACGTCCCATGAAGGCAAAGTCGGCACCGCATGCAAGGCATGCCGCGATGTCTGCTCCGCTATACATACCTCCGTCAATCATCACTTTGAGCTGACTTGCAAACTCGGGCACCAACTGGTGCATCGGCACGATCGTGCTTTGCCCTCGATCGAGCTGTCGTCCGCCGTGATTGGAAACGATCAATCCATCGAGACCATGCTTCACTGCAATCCGTGCGTCGTCGGGATTCACGATGCCTTTGACGACGAGATTACCTTTCCACTTTTCCCGAATGTGCGCAATTTTTTTCTCGGTCAGCCGCCCCGAGAAAGTCTTATTCATGAACAGCCCAAGGTGCTTCATGTTGAGACCTTTGGGGATGTAAGGTTTCATGGTTTTGAATTCGGGTTTCCCCGCGAGCAATTGCCCCATCGCCCAGCTTGGACTCAAGAACATCTGCACGATATTCCGAGGTGTCATGCGAGGTGGAATCGACAAGCCATTGCGAATCTCTTTTGGGCGATAGGCGAAGGTTGGCGTGTCCGCGAGGATCACCAGGGTACGGCACCCTGCCTCCCAAGCTCGATCGAGTAGCTTATCGCGTAGTTCATCCTCGGCTGGGTGGTAGAGCTGAAACCAGAATCGCCCGTTGGTGATCTTGGAGATTTCTTCGATGCTAGCCGTGCTTACGGTAGACAGCGTGAACGGTAGGTTGTGATCAACCGCCGCCTTTGCGAGGTACTGACACGCGTTGGGCCACATCAAGCCCTGCAAACCGACCGGAGCGACACCAAATGGCGCATTGTAGGTTTCACCAAATAGCTCGGTTGTCTGGTCGGCTCCGGCAAAATCCCGAAGGTACCAAGGCTTCAATTGCACCTGCCGAATGTCACTCGAGTTGCGTGCAAGGTTAACTTCCGAGAAACATCCCGCCGCAAGGTAATCATAGGCAAACCCCGGCATCCGTAACTTTGCCTTCTCACGCAGATAATCGACAGATGAATACTCGGAGTTGAAGTGGGAATCCATTGAGATTGCTGTCCATTTCTCAGGAAAAATGCATCGGATGAACGTTCGGTTGAACTAGGTCAAATGACTGATGCACATCATAAGCCATGCCGCGTTTCACAGCCATCGGACACCAGTGCCGCACCGCATGCAAGAAGCAAATTCACGGCGAGCCCGTAGAGTCCAGCGTGCACACCGAACGGTTTAGCATAGCCCGCCAAAACTAGCCCAATAGCAACCACAATTCCAACTACCAAGCCAAGCACTACACCGCGCCCCTCCAGCCGCCTCCAGTAGAGACTAATCATGAAGGCGGGACACAGTTGCACCAGAAGATCCAGTTTACGGTCCAACATTGTGACAAGGTCCGTATCTCGCAAGGCAATGGCTCCAAGCACCCCAAGCACAATAAGCAGCCATCCACAAAGCTTACCAAACTGAAGCCGCTCCAATTCTGTGCTGTTCGTTCGCCACCAACCTGCATAGTGATCCTTCGTGATCATCGACGAGATCGAGAGAATGATAGAATCTGCGGTGGACATAATTGCCGCGAGGATCGCCGCGAACAGCACCACCACGAGCCAGCGTCCGACTTCGGATTGCAACTGCACCTCTCGGCAGAGAATCGTCAGGAGAGAATCGGTTTGTGCTGGAGAGAGGTCGGGGATGAATGCCCGTCCCATCAATCCAGCAACAAGAGAAACGGTGGTGGTGACCAATGGCAGAAACACCATCACGATCAGGCTCAGTCGTAATGTCTTCGCATTTTTCGCGCAGTAAATCCGCTGAATGGCCTGTGGGTAAAGCGAACAGCCAAGCGCGACGATGACGAGGTAACTCAGCCACTGGGACACACCGAGCCAATCTGGCGGCGCGAGTGATTCGGGAGCGGATTGTTCGAGCTGCTGCATCGCAATCTCAAGAGATCCGAAACGGTGAAAAATGAGTGTCAGCAACGCAATAAAACCGAGCATGAGGACGAAGCCTTGAATCGCATCGGTCCAAGCAACTGCGCGAAAGCCGCCAAGTGTTTCGTAAATCAGAATGATTCCCGCGAGGAACAAAACACCCCCGCAATAGACAGGGTACTCATTGCCTTGAAAGTATTCGTTCCCTTTGAACAGTCCCTCAACCGCTTTTCCCATCGCCATCATCTGAGCTAGCAGGAAGTTACCAATGGCGACCACCATGACACAGGACGCAGTGATGGTGAGCGGTGGATAATTAAATCGATGCTTTAAATAATCCGACGGCGTTAAAAATCCGTGCTTCCTACTCAAGCCAAAAAGTCTGGGCGCGAATGCAAGATAAGCGACAACAATCGCCGTCATGAACTGAACGCTAACCGTCCATGAAAAACCAACACGATAGGTTTTCCCCGTGAATCCAAGCAGCGTGTTGCCACTGTACTGAGTTGCGTAGAGTGTCAGAATCAGAACCCAGAGACCAGTTGACTGACCTCCAAGGTAAAAGTCAGAAAGCGTCTCGGTACGTCTTGAGCGCCAACCCACCAGCCCGATTGCCAACAGAAATAAAAGATAGATCGCGATGACACCAAGCTCGCTCCAAGTCAGTGGCGACATTTGAGCGTTCATTGCGATGCCCCCGGTTTTGAATCCCGGAACGCTTCTGCCGCTGACCGATATTCAGGGGATTCCGAAGCGGGCTCCAGCTCACCTTCCCAAGGCTTGAGCAGAAGCACCATGGTGTGAGCAGAGACCAGAGCCGACCCGAGCAGGGACGATACCACCCACATTGGAAAACCAAGGATTCTTGCTTGGCTAAGTGACGGAAAAAATTGCCAATACCAGGGGACACTGATCAGCAATAGGATCGCATAGATGATGAGTACTTTTTTCTGCATCAATCAGGCATCGGGCAGCAAGGATAGGACGGCAAAACTTCTCGGATAATCGGGATCAAGATGATCGCTCGGGGACCATTTTAAACCGCGTTTCAATGCAATGGGTTCATCTGCAATGGGTTCATCGCGATTTGGCTTGCATGAAGCAAATACCCAATTCTCGCTAAAATCCACCTAGCTCAGCAGAATCCTGCCCCGAGGCTACATTCGCAATCACCATGCCGCCTCGTCATGAATCGATACTGTAGACAAACAGCTTAAGTCTCGCGCGTGAAGCCCGAGTGTAGAAGGATGCAACCTGTGCAGATTCACCAGCACTCCCTAACATGAACACAATATCTGATTCAAGTCCCTTGAATAATCGAATATTGGTGTAACGAACCGCATTTGATTTCTCACGAAACGTCCGTCCTACCGCTTCAACCTTAACGCGTCCAATTTTTGCAAGGTCAGCGATGCAGGATTCCTTCTTGTGCGTATCAATCATCAGCACAATCTGACCTGAGTAAACACCCTGCTTGAGAAGTTCACCAACC
>JAKMEW010000165.1 GCA_022425745.1 Rubripirellula sp. | reverse complement strand
CGATACAAATGACAGACACCACCTACCAATACGGCGTGATTGTGATTGGAGCTGGACACGCTGGGACAGAAGCAGCGGCTGCGGCAGCACGTTTAGGAGTTCGGACAGCCTTACTAACGACCAATCTGGATACCGTTGGCCAAATGTCATGCAACCCAGCCATTGGTGGAGTGGCCAAGGGGCAAATCGTGAGAGAAGTCGATGCATTGGGTGGATTGATGGGGCGGGCCATCGATGCCACTGGCATTCAGTTTCGATTACTGAATCGCCGCAAAGGTCCAGCAATGCACAGCCCTAGGGCTCAGGCAGACAAAAAAGCCTATCAAAACCTCATTAAGTATCAGATCGAATGTGTTGAGAACCTCGATCTACGACAAGAAACCGTTGAAGACCTGATCGTTGTTCAAGGGGGTGCAGATCGACGAATCATCGGCGTCAAAGTCCGCGGCGGTGCCGAATATCGCGCTGATGCGGTTGTCTTAACGACCGGAACCTTCCTGCAGGCAATCATGCACACGGGCGAGGCCAAAACTGCTGGCGGGAGAGCAGGGGAGGGCACTACCGCCGGGATTAGCGGATCTCTCAGGCGGCTAGAGATAGAAATTGATCGGTTCAAAACGGGAACTCCACCGAGACTCAATGCGAGAACCATTGACTATCAATCGGTCGAAGAACAACCCGGAGATGAAGATCCCCAACCCTTTTCGTACCTAACCAAGCGTCTCTCAGGTCCACAATTGCCATGCCACATCACCTACACCAATCAGAAAGTACACGACTTGATTCGTGAGAATCTAGAACGGGCACCGATGTACAGCGGGCAGATTAATTCGAGAGGTCCCCGATACTGCCCCAGTATCGAAGACAAGGTCGTTCGATTCGCCGAGAAAGATAGCCATCAACTTTTCCTCGAGCCCGAAGGCCATCAGACCCAAGAGGTTTATGTCAATGGAATCTCCACAAGCCTGCCTCGAGATGTCCAAGACCAAATGTTTCGCCTCATACCGGGGCTCGAGAAAGCATCGATCATGCGATACGGATACGCCGTCGAGTATGACTTCTGCCCGCCCACACAGCTTTGGAGCCACTTGGAATCGAAAACGATTGGCGGTTTGTTTTTTGCCGGCCAGATAAATGGAACCACGGGTTACGAGGAAGCAGCAGGGCAGGGTCTTATCGCAGGCTTGAACGCAGCTAGAAAAGTCCAACAACTCGATCCATGGGTTCCAACTCGCGACCAAGCCTACATCGGCGTTTTATTGGACGACCTGGTCACGGCGGGTACAGATGAACCGTATCGAATGTTCACCAGTCGAGCAGAGTACCGCCTTCTGCTAAGACAAGATAACGCGGATCGAAGGCTCACCCCGATGGCCCAAGAACTTGGACTAATCACCCAGCAACGCGCTGAGCGATTCACCGAGAAAATGCAGCAAATTCAATTGGCAATGCAGATTCTAAAAACGTCTAGAGTTGATCAAGTTGCCGGTGGCACCTACCTGAGACGCCCTGAGGTTGACTGGTCAGAAATGTGCCAGCGAATTGAAGCACTCAGATCCATCGACGCAGAAGCTGCACAGCAGTGTGTCTACGACATCAAATACGAGGGCTATGTGACTCGCCAAAAGATGGAAGTTGAAAAGCAGCAACGGCTATCCACCAAGAAAATCCCGGCTAATTTTGACTTCTATCAGATCAGGCCGCTTCGTAACGAGGCAAAAGAAAAGTTAAGTCGGGTCAGCCCTCAAAGCCTCGACCAAGCAAAACGTATCAGCGGGATCACCCCTGCGGATATTGCATTAATTCTCGCGCATTTGGAATCGCCATCAAAAAAATTGGGAAACAGTAATCGCGCCAGCGAATAAGTACCTAATTTACGGCATTTGATAAATTGCGAACTTTCGATCAATCTTGACCTAGGCGGGGGAATCGATAGAATTCGCAGTCGAGGCAAGCTTGGCAAAACAGAGGAGCTTGGAGCTTCTTGCCGCCTGCGATCTTCGCGCAGTATGGGTCACCATCAAGCGAAATGGCAGACCAGGGAACTTTGCCGAGCTGAGAACCTCTCCAGTTTTGCTTGCTCGAATCTGGCTGAAGTCATTGCGAGCCTCCTCGGGGGCAAGCAAAAGCCGGACAACACTGACCACACGGATGTCAGCAACGAGCCACCGGCAAAACATGGAATACGGATTGGGCGTTAAGATCTTTATCTCTTTCGCTCAATCGATTTAGTTGGCACCGTCATGCAGGGAGGATGGTTTCTGAAATGACCACGAAAACGGTCTTTACGACGGGCGAAGCAGCCAAAATTTGTAAGGTTAGCCAGCAGACGATCATTCGCTGTTTTGACAACGGATCATTGAAAGGGTTCCGAGTTCCTGGAAGTAAGTTTCGACGAATTCCACGGGACCAGCTATTCCTCTTTATGAAAGACAATGGCATCCCGACCGATGCACTCGAAAGCGGCAAGAAGAAATTGCTAATCGTTGACGACGATCAGGATCTTGTCGACTTGATGCAGGATGGCTTCGAGCGAGATGGCCGCTTTGATATCCGGACCGCAAATAACGGTTTTGACGCAGGCATGGGAGTGAAAGAATTTCGCCCAGACCTCGTCGTGCTAGACGTGATGCTGCCAGATATCAACGGAAAAGAAGTCTGCCAACGAGTCCGCAATGACCCTTCGATGGATACCGTCAAAATCCTTTGTATCTCCGGTATGGTGGAACATAGCAAGGTAGACGGACTCAAAGCCGCCGGCGCAAATGATTTCATGCAGAAACCGTTTGCTATCGACGACCTCGTCAGCCGCGCTTGTGATCTTCTAGACATTGAACGCGGCGTGATGGGTTAGTGTGAGTTCGGTGAATTCACGACGGCGATCCAAACGAAAGAGCAAGCAGACCGATGGCACCCCACCAGTTGCCATCGCTGAATCTGCTTTGGGGAACCATGAGCGAATTCGACCTAAACCGGACGATTACGGCCTACTGCCATGCTTAAGAGCGGGAAGTCATCGATGGTGGCTTCCCTGTGATGCTCCAACCTCTCTGCTGCTTGCGGAGATTGCCCTCTGGCATCCTTTCAATGACCAACACTCTGGTCGCTCAGGAATTACTCATCAAGTAAAGAAAGTTCTGGAACAGAACGCACCGCTCTTTTTATTTTCTGTTTTTCATTTCACAAGCCAATCGCGAGATGAAGATAGCTACTCGCTCAATGACCTTGCTAATTGGCTTGTAAACAATATCCCTGATTATCTCGTTCACGGTGATAGCTTGTTAGCAACACCGCAGATTTCGGAGGATCTCTGTTCGCGTTGGAGCCGATTGCACACTTACTTCCAAACACTCCCGATCGCCAAGTGGGCGGAGCAGATGCATCTATGGCTGGAAATAACAGGACCGCCAATTCCTGCCAAAGATCGTCGACAATGGTGCGGGTACGTTGACGATGAAGAGCTTCCTACAGACGACCAGCGAAAATCCGATCAATCAGCTACACACACTCTCTTGGAAAGACTCTCAAGGCAGAGACAACAACTATGCCTTCTAGAGTCTGAATTCGACAAGCAGGTTCAGGCTTCTAAAAGTGATGCAATCAAGCAACTCGCTTACGGGCTCAGCCATGAAATCAATAATCCGCTGGCAAATATCTCGGCAAGAGCCCAACAGCTTCAACGCGACGAGACTGACCCGGCGCGATCAGCAAGCCTTCAACGCATCTCGGATCAGGTTTACCGCGCCCATGAAATGATCGCAGACCTGATGTTCTACGCGAACCCTCCATCGAAAGAAGAACACGAATCAGATATTGGAATCATTGCTAAGGAATCAGCAAACAAGTACCAGGCTGAAGCAAATCGCCGGTCGATCAAAATTGATGTCAACATCGAAACAGTTAGGTCTTTTAGAGACCTCGGCGAAGAGCAAACTTCCTACAGGAACGATCAACCGCAATGCAAAGTTTCTGCAATGGTTGATCCACTCATGATCGGAGAGGCGATTGGTGCTCTTATCCGAAATGCTATCGAAGCAATTTCAGATGGAGGACGGATTGGAATTTTGGTTCATGAAACGGAGTCAGCCTTGTTCATTGAAGTGGCCGATAGCGGGCCGGGCCTGAGTGAGCAGGCAAGAAAAAACGCGTTTGATCCATATTTTAGCGGCCGAGAGGCGGGGCGAGGCCTAGGACTTGGGCTGTGCCGCGTAGCAAGAATCGCTGAACTGCATGGCGGGACCGCTGAAATCACCGGCAGCATCGTTGGCTGTGTTGCTCGAATCACCCTACCTCGGTGAACTCTTTCACAGTAATTCCCGACCCACAGAGCAAAAATCTACGCACGATTTCACGGGCTGGTGGGATACGAAGCGATGGTTGATAATCTGCAATAGGAAAGTCATCTGACCTTCGGGAACTACGGAAACATCTAGAATGCTCGATTCGGCAACTGAAATACTTCGATTACAAGCGAGTGGCGAGGCGAGTGCTGTTGAAATAACTCAATTGGCACTCGAAAGGATTCATGCATCACAATCGGGGATAAACGCCTTCACTCATATTAACGAAGAAGGTGCGATTGCTGCAGCTAAGGCAATTGATCAGAAACGCCAGAACGGGCTACCCCTAGGCCGGCTAGCCGGCATCCCAATTGCCGTCAAAGATATCCTTTGCACCACGGACATGCCAACAACATGCTCCTCGAAAATGCTGCAAAACTTCGTCGCTCCCTACGACGCGACGGTAATCAGCAAACTACGCAACGAAGATGCAATCCTAGTGGGTAAAACCAACATGGATGAATTTGCAATGGGCGGAAGCACCGAAACAAGCTTTTTCGGCGTCACCCGAAACCCTTGGAATCAATTGGTTACCCCTGGGGGAAGCAGCGGTGGTGCTGCAGCTTGCGTTGCTGCTGGGACAGTTCCCTTGAGCCTTGGCAGCGACACCGGTGGATCAATTCGACAGCCAGCGGCTTTCTGTGGTGTGACCGGATTAAAACCCACCTACGGCCGAGTTAGCCGTTATGGCTTAGTAGCTTTCGCTAGCAGCCTTGATCAAATTGGGCCACTTGCTTGGTCTGTGGAAGATGTAGCCCTGCTGAGTGAAGTGATCTGTGGGTTCGAGCCACGTGACTCCACTTCTCTCGACCAACCAGCACCAAGCTTGTTATCAGCCATTCAATCCACGGATTTGAGGGGTATCAAAATTGGAATCTTAGACGATGCACTCGCTAGAGATGGTCTTGATGAATCAATCCGGCGTGCGGTTATGGACGCTGCGGAAATCTTCAAACAAGCCGGAGCAGAGATCATTGAAATCAAATTACCTCATAGTGATCATTACGTACCGGCTTATTATGTCATTGCGCCGAGTGAAGCGAGCAGCAACCTCTCTCGGTACGACGGCGCGCATTACGGCCACCGATCAAAGAAACTCGCCTCGGAAAACGTTACCAAAAACGGGCCTCTGGCAGCAACGTATTGCCAAAGTCGGTCAGAAGGATTTGGAACGGAAGTTAAACGCCGAATCATGATCGGAACGTACGCTTTGAGCGAAGGTTACTCGGACCAATATTACAACCAAGCACTGAAAGCGAGGCGGCTGATCAAAGGAGACTACGATGCAGCCTTTAACCAAGCCGATCTCTTACTTGGTCCCACCACCCCCACTACCGCGTTCCCTCTCGGCGAACACTTAGACGACCCCCTTCAGATGTATCTGGTTGATCTCTTCACTGTCGGAGCCAACCTAGCCGGCGTTCCAGCAATATCTCTACCGGCTGGCTTATCCGAATCTGGCTTACCCATCGGAATTCAATTGCAAGCGCCTGCATTACATGAGTCGCAACTGATTTTTGCTGGAGCGGCTTATCAGGCTGCAACCCAGCATCACCACCTACGACCCGAAAACTTCCGTTTTTGACATCAACAAAAACATCTCAAAACATCATGACTCACTCTGACGGCTACACCACCGAGACAATCATTGGTCTCGAGGTACATGTACAACTCAAAACCAACACCAAGCTTTTTTGTGGATGCAGCACGACATTTGGTGCCGCTCCTAACACGCAGGTCTGTCCCGTTTGCCTTGGGCACCCAGGTGCATTGCCCGTGATCAATGAACAAGCCTTAGAGCTTGCCGTCAAAGCTGGCCTTGCGTTGAACTGCGACATCCCGCCGGTGACGAAATGGGACCGCAAACAGTATTTTTATCCGGACTTGCCAAAGGGCTACCAAATCAGCCAATTCGATCTACCGATTTGCGCTGAGGGATATCTTGATATCGGAGCAGATAGCAGCGGAACTGCGGAACGGAGAATTCGAATCCTTCGTGCGCACCTTGAAGAAGATGCCGGCAAGAGCATGCATGATGAAGCATCCGGTCAATTCGACACCAGAATCGACCTTAATCGATGTGGCACACCACTACTAGAGATTGTAAGCCAACCCGACTTGAGATCATCACTAGAAGCAAAGGCATACCTCAATGAACTTAAGCTTCGCATGACTCATCTCGGCATTTCTGACTGCGAGATGCAGGAAGGCAGCCTTCGAGTGGATGCCAATGTCAACTTACATATTCATGTGGATGGCAACAAAATTGCGACACCGATTGTCGAAATTAAAAACATGAACAGCTTCCGCGCAGTAGAACGAGCAATCGACCACGAGGTCGACCGCCAGTACGACGTTTGGGAAGAAACCGGCAAGACCATCAAGGACGAATCGAAGACCACTCGAGGATGGGATGATCAGGCAGGGCGAACCTTCTTGCAACGAGAAAAAGAAGAATCTGCGGACTATCGCTATTTCCCTGACCCTGACCTGTTACCTGTAAGAATCCCGAGAGAACGTGTCGAAGCCATTCAAAGCAGCCTCGGAGAAATGCCCGGTGAAGTGCGAGAGCGATTGCAAACAGAATATGGCATCAAGGCTTACGATGCTGAAGTGATCGTTAACCAAGGTAAAGATTTCATCGATCTCTATGAAAACGTCGTAACAGTATGCGGTGATGGCAAACGAGCTAGCTCCTGGTTTCAGCAAGACATTCTGAGAACAATCAATGAACAGCAAATTGCTGTATCCGAGTTCCCTGTTTCGGGTAATGACCTAGGCACTCTCATCCTTAAAATCACAACGGGGGAATTAGATAACTCGCGAGCTCGTGATGTTTTCCAGTACATGCTCGACCATGGCGATACCGTTGAAGCTTCCATTAAAGCGTTGGGTATTACTTCAGTCGATTCATCAGAACTAGAAGGACTATGCCGAGAATTACTCACCAAAAACCCGCACGTAGTTGAGGACTATCGAAACGGAAAACAACAAGCAATTGGGTCATTGATTGGGCAAGCTAAAAAGCGAAACCCAAATGCAAATCCCAAAACAGTCCGCGAGCTTTTACTCCAAATCGTTGAAACCCTTTGAACGGTAGAGCGACTATATCTGGCTCTGCTGCTGTTTGCTCGATAGCTTTCTAGGGTTAGTCCTACCATCTCAAAATAGCGAACTGCAATTGGTTAATCACACCACAAAAATGCAATGCACCCCGCTAACCCTCTTTCAAAAACACTTCGAAACTTGGCCATCTGGATCAAACAAGATGCGTCATTTTGCTTGATAATTTTGGTAATCTTTTTGGTTGCCACATGGCTTCTGTTAACGCCAATCTGGCCCCGAGTTTCGCATCAAACGATGCTTCGATTCCACTTGCAGTCGCATTCGTTTACCGCTTGGGCGTGTCAGTTTCCGATACCAGCAATGTACAATTTCGCGAATCAGTATGAAATTGATGAGTATCCACCGGGATTGATCGACCCGTTGTTTGACGCAAGTCAACCTCGTTTTCTAAATCACTTTCCCTCACGATGCTTCACCTTTGCAGATGCGAGGGGAGAATACCTGCGAGAAGGTGCGAACCAGTGGTTCACGCTCACAAGTTCCTATAGGGGTCAGAAACTAACTTCGAAATTTCACTTAAAACCGAGCGGGACACTCACACCCTCCGGACCCCACCAACAATACGAAGTCATCCGGCTCTCGACTGAAATCGAACATGTCGCCTCAAAGTAAAAAGCCAGGCGAAAAAACCGCCACCGATCAAGGTTATGTGCTCGATCCCAAGCGAGACCGTAAGCGTGTTATTGCAGCTTATCGAGTGGTACAAGCGGGAATTCTGACCACACTACTTTGGAAAATTTCATACTTCAGCTATGCGAATGCGATCTACAACACAATCGAACTTAACGATTCTTTTTTCCCAGACCTGTTGCGTTCACCATTGTTCCTTCGACTCAGCTTTCTTGGCACGGCTGCGGCGACACTCCTGAATCTGTTGGCAACATCCAATGGGTTGAGAAAAGGATGCAGCGTCGCAGCCCTTGCGGGACTAAGCATTCTCTGCATGCACCAAGGTAGCTACAACGACATGACGTTCGTTACGGCATGGTGGTGCGCAGGATGGTCGTGCTGGTTCAGTTTCCGCATTGATCGGGATCCGCACCAAACTCTCCTGAATAAATCAGCATTCCTGTCCCGAGCAATGATCTCAATGATCATTCTTGGTGGAGCTGTAGGAAAATGGACCTCAGAGTATTGGACAGGTGAAGTCCTTTATGACATCTACTTTGTAGATCGTGACTTTTGGATCTTCAATTACCTTCGCGATACCTACAGCTCAGAAGAACTCAGAGTCGTTGCGACTTGGCACAGCAGAAATGTTGTAATCGTTGAAACGACATTTGGCCTATTCTTCTGGCTGCTGGGAAATCGCGTCGGAGCTACTGTAGGAATTCTGATTCTCTCGTCGATTGCGATCTTTTCGAATTTCCTACTCTTCTCAGTCTTATCGTGCCTGATTGCTCTTAGCGCGGTGGGATACTTTGCTCGTGAAAAAGCAAAGTGATCTCAGAGGACGCCCTTGGTACTTGGCACGTGATCCTGTCGAGGATCTATCTCGACTGCCATCCTGATCGCTCTCGCCGAGGCCTTGAAGATGCACTCTGAAATATGATGAGCGTTGCGTCCGTGATGCAAAACGACGTGTAAATTACAGTGAGCGTTGGCCGCAAACGATTGCCAAAAATGCTCCACTAATTCAGAGTCAAACGTACCTATTTTGCTGGCTGCAATCGGTGCGTCATATTCAAAGGCGTAGCGACCTCCCATATCGACGGCCGTGGTTACCAAACATTCGTCCATGGGCAGGGTAAAGTGACCGTATCGACGAACACTGCGCCGATCGCCGAGAGCTTCATTCATGGCTTGCCCCAACACAATGCCAATATCCTCACAAGTGTGATGATCATCCACATGCAGGTCGCCCTCAGCATCCACTGATAGATCAATCATTGAATGCCTCGCAAAGAGATCAAGCATGTGATCCAAGAAACCAATTCCTGATTTCCTTGTTCCCACACCGGAACCATCCAAATCCACCGATAAACGGATGCTGGTTTCACCTGTTTTACGCTCGATGGATGACTGTCTTGGCTTGGGAATTGGTTGAGTCATCAATAATTTTTATTTTCAGGCGACAGGTAGAACGAAGGAAGCTATCCACAACGGATACGACTAGGACAGGTAGCTCTTAAGTAAGTGCAACACTGCATCAACCTGCTGGTCGGTTCCCACAGAGATCCGCAGTCCGTCACCGCTTTCACCAAAATCCATTAGACGCACGAGGACCTGCTGGCTTTTGAGGAATTCATAGATCTCGGCATGTCGTATCTGTTGATGTCTGCACCAAACAAAGTTGGCATGAGACGGAGTGACCAGAAATCCAAGCTTCTCCAATTCCACCGACATGCGTGTGCGGGTCGCAATGATTTTCCGGCAGTTTTCCGCAAGCCAACCAGAGCATTTCATCGCAGCGGTTGCCGCAGCGATTGATATCGCATCACAGTTGTAGCTGTCCTTGATTTTCGAGAGCTCAGCGACGACTTCAGGCTTCGCAATCAAAAATCCGAAACGGATTCCAGCTAGACCGTAAGACTTACTCAACGTTCTGGTGACAAGAATATTGTCATGCTCTAAAACTAAACTCACGCAATTCTCATCTGCAAAATCTGCGTAAGCCTCATCAACCACTAACGGGCATTCCAGACGATCTGACAACTCGACAATCTGGGATCGTGAAACAACCGTGCCGCTGGGGCTATTTGGGTTCGGTAAAAGAGCAAGCTTAAGATTACCTGCCGCGTCAGAGAACTCTGCTGGGAGTTCCCATTGATCGTTAAAGCTGACCTGCTCCCAAACCGCACCCTGAATATCCGCAAGTGTCCTATATAGGACATAGGAAGGAAAAGGTATGCGGAGCTTTTCACCTTCACCCACAAAACCCCGAACCAATAAAGTGAGTATTTCATCACTTCCATTACCAGCCAGCACCCACTCGGGGCCTGGCAAACCAAGAGCTTCGGCTGCGGCGATCCTGAAAGCATTCGCGATCGGATCTGGATACCGATTAAGAGGCCCCTCCGCGGCCTGTTTGATCGCATCCACCACTTCTCGAGGCGGCGGGTAGGGATTCTCATTGGTGTTGAGCTTGATGTATTTTCCGGGAGGTGGTTGCTCACCAGGAACGTAACCCGCAAGGGCCGTCACGGCCGGCCTATACATTTTGCGATTAACCATGGCTGTCAATGATTGTTTATAAGTGGCCCATGAATCAACTGAAAGGATTCGCTGGCAGGAACAAGACTATCCCAACAGATCTGTCGGAAACCGAATCACGCTCTTTCACAGCGGATGGAGACACTTCTCGCGTGTGCAGTCAAACCCTCTTTGAATGCAACGCGGAGCACATCCTCCGCAATATCATGCAATGCGTCAGCATTAAACTCCGTGACACTGCCGCTCCTCAGGAAGCTATTGCTCGAAAGCCCTGCCGCCCAGCTACACGTCCCTCCTGTTGGCAGGACGTGACTCGGTCCGGCCGCATAATCGCCTAAAGCAACAGGTGTGTAGTTACCCAAAAATGCAGCGCCGCTATTTCGGATCTTCTCCATCAGCCGCTGCGGGTTCTCGGTCTGGACATGCAAATGCTCCGGAGCGAATTGATCTGTTAACTCGCATGCTTGTGCTTCATCCCGAACCACAATCAATGCGCCAAAAGCTTCCAAGCTATCCAACGTTAGCTCATGACGTTCCAGTTCGTTAAGCTGCTTTACCAATTCCACATGTACTTGCTCAAGCAATTGGTGATCCCACGTGATCAGTATGGCAGAACCAGGCGAGTGTTCGGCCTGAGCTAGCAGGTCCGAGGCAATGAAATCGGGTCTTGCCGTACCATCCGCAATCACAATGACCTCACTAGGGCCAGCAAAGGAATCAATATCGACAGTACCAAATACATGTTTTTTGGCGAGTGCAACAAAGAGATTTCCGGGACCAACAATTTTATCAACTGCCGGTAGATGCTCCGTACCGTACGCCAGTGCTGCGACTGCTTGCGCACCACCAACGCGATAGACCTCTTTGACTCCTACCTCATAACAGGTAGCGAGCATATCGATGTTGTAGGCTCCGAATTGAGTAGGCGGGGCAACGACTGCAATTTCTTGGACACCCGCTACCTGTGCAGGAACCGCCGTCATTAAGACCGTTGAAGGGTAGGCGGCCGCACCACCGGGCACACAAACACCAACTCTCTTAATCGGAACATAACGCTGCGATAAGTTGACTCCCGATCGCGTCGAAACCTTCACATCTTGATGCAGAATGGCACTTTGAAATTCAACAATGTTGTCACGAATTCGCCGCACCGATTCCAATAGCAGAGGATCCGCCTGCGCGTGGGCGTCAGCTAATTCTTCTTCTGACACACGGATTTGATCATCAGATAGCGTGGCTTTATCAAGCGACGCGGTATAACGCAACAGAGCAGCAGTGCCATCGGCCTGGACATCGGAACAAATCTGCTGCACGACCTCGACTGGCGAAAGAGGTTCTCCGAAAACTTCTTCAGTAAGTGCTTTCCCGCGAGGACTCACAACATCTCCGCGAGGACTCAGCTTGTTTCTCAACTCAGTTAAAACAGCAGTGTTGCCCTCTCGCGCATCAACTCGCTGAATATTGATAACATTTGTCATGGTTTGATAACGGTCAGAATGTCGATATTTGCTTGGAAAAGAAACGGTCTAAGATGATGGATCACCCGATCGGGAGTAGTAGCCTATCCCGAGAGCCACATGCTGGTCGAGGGGAACCATTCTACCCGCGATTAGATCCTAGAAAACAACTCATTGAACCGAAGTCGCTCTTACCCCCAAGAGTGAAACATCAGGTCTGATAAACTATAGAAAATCAATCTAGTAACCGTATTGGATCAGCTAAAATCCAACAACCTGAGCGAGCTGACCGCTAACCGACAGACCAACAAGAGCCAAATCAATGACCAATTCCCAAGAAATCATTGATCTCCGTAGCGATACAGTCACCAAGCCGACCCTCGGCATGCTGCAAGCGATGCAGGAGGCGGAAGTGGGTGATGACGTCATTGATGTCGACCCAACCTTAGAAAAACTTGAGGTTCAAACCGCGAAGATTCTAGGAAAAGAGTCGTCTATTTTCATGCCCACCGGCACCATGTCTAACCAGATTGCGATCCGGATTCATTGTGACCGCGGTACAGAGTTTTTGTGTGAATCAGAGTGCCACATTCACCACTACGAACAAGGTGCTTACGCTCAGTTGTCAGGCCTTGTCGCCAAAACCATAACAAGTTCCGACGGTACTCTTCGCGTTTCCGACCTGCTAGATTCCATCAGTCCCAATAACGAGCATTTTTTGAGAACCTCAGCACTATGCCTAGAAAACACCCACAACAGGTGGGGAGGGCGGGTGCAATCGCAAACGGAGATTGCCAAAGTTTGCTCTTGGGCCAAGTCAAATGGACTTGCAACCCATCTCGATGGAGCTCGCCTTTGGAATGCCGCTGCAGCCACAGGTCTTGAGTTAAGCGATCTTGCTGCACCTTTTGACACCGTAAGCGTCTGCTTCAGCAAAGGGCTCGGCGCCCCCGTCGGATCTGCTTTGGTTGGCCCCAAAGACTTCATTGCGCATGCTCGTCGCGCAAGAAAACTATTTGGGGGAGGCATGCGACAAGCAGGTGTGCTCGGAGCGGCTGCCTTATACGCCCTAGAGAATCATCAAGATCGCCTCCACGACGACCATGCCCGTGCGAAGCAAATTGGGGAGGCTTGCAAACAAAGCCATTCGCTTCGTGTTCGAGAAGACCGAATCGACACGAACATTATCCTCTGTGATGTCGACCCAGAACATGGAACCGCCCAAAACCTTGTTCAATCCATGGAAGAGCAAGGCCTTAAGTGCCTAACAACTGGGAACCAATCGATTCGCTTTGTAACCCATCTTGACGTATCACAATCACAAGTAGACAGGGCCTGCGATATTCTCAGGGCGATCTAGCATTAAATGGATCTTCACTGATGTCATCTAATCTCCTGTATCAGCGTGACAAACCGCGAATCATCGCCGCATTCATCTCCGTGCTGGTTGCAATCTCAGCTTTCCTGCTTCGCGCTCCATCTTGTTATGAAAGTTTTTGGCTGGATGAACTTCACTCAGCATGGTGCATTTGGGACGGCTTCAGTGATGTCGAACCGCGTGCTTCGGCAGGACACCAAACACCTCTGTTCTATTGGGTGCTTTGGATCTGGAAGCAGCTTTTTGGTGACAGCGAATTTGCCTTGCGAATGATTTCAGTCGCGGCGGTTTCTGCGGCAAGTGGCCTAGCCAGCTATGTCATCGCAACAAGATTTCGCAGTATCGCAGCAGGTTTCACTGCGGGCATGGTGCTTGCAATGGAAGAGAACTCGATTTTCTTTGGCACCGAATTACGGCCCTACGCGGTGATTATCCTACTTTCAACCATCGTGGTTCTTGGATATTTGCGATTACTGAGCAGCGAAGATTTAAGGCAGCAAAAATCCGCTCGAATGGCGATGTTTATTTCGGCGTTTGCTGCTGTATCCATACAAGTAACATCCGCTGCCATCGTTCTTATATTTGTGTTCCTATCTCAGTTCCAAAAAAAAGAATCACGCCAACAAGACGAGAAATACCTTCCTTCGAAAAAATGGCTTGGTTACGGATTGAGCTTTATCATCCTTGGCGGCGTGGTGACAATGAATGCGGGAATCGCCGATTCGTGGCAACAACGAGGATTATGGCAGAGCTTCGGCACCTCTGAATCGGTTGCTCAAGTCGGAAGCATTTGGCAGTGGAACTGGCTACTGGGTATCCCCGCCTCCATCAGCTTCATCGCGTTGGTTACGTCGGGGATTAAGCATTCATGGAGTCATCAATCACAGATCATTCGGGCAATCATCACTCTTTCTCTGATCGCGGTCATGATAACCATAGCATTTTGGGTGATCTCTTATCCGCCCATCGCTCCCCTATGGCATCGCCGCTACTTCATTGGATTACTCCCTGTTTTCTCCGCCTTGGCGGGACTCAGCATCCTGCTTTTGGAGCGTCTCCAAAGAAACGCAAAAGACCCATCTCTAGCGAGAAAATGCCTTCTCCACCCTTGGGCTTTGAGCTTTTTAATACTCACCGGTCTTACTTGGAGCCAAAACACGCTACCTAGAATTCATCACTATCCGATTGCCTATGCGAAACGCGGTGAAGACTGGCGAGCGGCCATGAAATACATATCAAGCATTTCCTCCCCCTCTGATTCGCTCTGGCTAGCACCTGGCTTGATCGAGGAAACTTTGTATCACCCGGATTCATTAGAATCCGAAGATGAAGCGAGAGGCGTCTACGGAACAATTTCTCTACAATCCTACTTGCTCTACCCAAGTTTTGGCCCCTACGCCATCGAGACAAAATTTCAGCTTTGGCAGGACCGAGGCGACCAGCAAAGTGGACAAGGTAGAGACATCCTATTGTCGCGAACCCCTGCCCATCGATTTAGTAAAACCCTTCAAGCATCCAACCAACTAAAATCGTTTGGAAACGTCACTGTTATCACCCTGAATCAAAAACGGTGAATCACCACCGTGGGCCACGACCGATTTGTTTCAACATGAACCACCGTAGCCTGTTGGGAAACAAAACTTCCATTCAGGGTCTCAGCAACTTGTTCATGCCCATTCACTAGTAATCAAAAACATAACCAGACCGAGCAAGGGATAATTCCATTGCCTTTAACGATAAAAAATCACCTCGCTTGCCAGTGAGCTAACCTGTTAATGTCTCAAAGCGAGGTTAACTGTGGTCAAACTGATTCGAGCATTTCAAGCCATCATTCTGCTTTTATCTCCCTACTCTCTGTCCCAAGCCACCGATTCGGCGGAAACACGAGGGTACCGAGTATTAACCGAGACGCCAGTTCTAAGCAGTGACTTTAACGAACAGACATTTGATCACATCTGGAAATCCTGGCCGGCAGACCTGCAAGCTGCGACGAAGCATCTAACCAAAACAGAACGGCGAGAAATCGCGTTCGATCGATATGGACTCACTACCCGCCCCGGAGATGAAACCGATCGACCGCTTCAATACGTCGTTTCTGACAATGGCAAATGGACGATGAATTGCTTCGCCTGCCATGGCGGAGTGGTGGACGGACAACCGTATCCCGGAGCGCCAAACAATAAAATCGGGCTCCAAACGCTAACCGAAGAAATCCGAGCGACGAAATTTCGTGTTGGAGCAGCGTTGTCTCGCATGGA
>JAKMEW010000253.1 GCA_022425745.1 Rubripirellula sp. | reverse complement strand
TCACGGTACATCGCGGTTGCCTCGCCGCGAAACGCGAATGGTCGATGGGCAAATACATCCGAGGAATGACCGCATCGGTGGCAAGTCACTCCGAATCATTTGATCTGATCTACGTTGATTCCTGCCGAGAAGAGCTCATTGCAGCAATCGAGGGCAGTGAGGCATCGGGAACACCGGTTTTAGCGAGATACAATTCAAGCGGAACCCAGTCTGACCTGGCGTGGTGGGAGACTTCTCGCCACGGGAAGCGATGCTGGTCTGCAGCCAAGCGAGCTCGGGGAATCATCTTGCAGGATGCGGCTTCCCAAAGGGATTTGGTGATCCGCGGCCTTAAGTCAACTCGCTTTTTCCGGATTCCACCGGGGGTTCATCAAGCCGCAAATGTGACTCCGAGCGAGCAGTGGTCACTGCGGCAGCAGCTTGCGATGGCCAATTCAGACCTCGCTACCGAACCAGATACGCCGGTCCTGTTATGTCACGCCACCATGTCCGAGGCAAGTGGTTTGGAGCATCTGGTGCGAGTATCACGTTTGTTGTTGCTGCGATTCCCAAATCTACGCATCTGGTTACTTGGTGATGGACCTGCTCGAGATGCCATCTACAGCAATTTAAGATCTGAGGGAGTCCGAGCATCGGTCGCGATGCCAGGATCATTCAGCGATCCACAAGACGTTTTCAAGGCCGCCAATCTCTACTTTCAAGCCGGAGACGATGGGTTTTCATACTTCTTGCCCCTCGCGGTTTCTTTGCAGTTGCCGATTATCGCCGTGGATCAGCCTTCTGTCCGAAGTGCTTTTGCTGCGATCTGTGATGACCCGAGTGCTTTGTCTGATCGAAAAACCGAAGCAGGATTGTCCAGTCTTCATGGCCAGATTCAGGAGTGTGAACGTGGAGTGCATTGGTGCGACTCAGACCGTCCCAAATCGGTCAAAGAAACCATCGTAGGTGTTCTGACTCATTTGCCTGATGCGGTCAGAGACGCGGAAACGCTGAGAGATCAACTGCTTCGGCGAAGATCCAATCACCAATGTCTCGACGCATTCATCAGTGCTGTTCGTTGTTTGACTTTCGATCGGGTATGATTCTCCTCCCAGGGCGATCTGTGTTTCGTAGGCACGAGTTGTCCACTTCATTTTCACTTCGCAGGTGACCGGAATGCGAACCAAGTTGGCTTTCATTATCCCCACGATGGACATGGGTGGGGCTGAAAAGCAACTCTGTTTGCTCGCTCAAAATCTTCCGCGCGATCAATTTGAGGTGAGAGTTTTTCTGCTCACTCGAGATGGTCCTCGAAGCGAGGGACTGCGGTCAGCTAACATCCCCGTCAACGTGATCGGAAAACGTTTTAAGCTCGATTTCACCGCTTTGGTGCGTTTGCATAGAGAGCTCGCTGATTTTCAGCCAGAGATCGTCCACACATGGCTATTTGCAGCCAATAGTTTTGGCCGAGTTGCCGCTCGATTCGCCCGAGTTCCAGTGGTGATTGCTAGTGAGAGGTGTGTCGACCCGTGGAAGACACCAATGCATTTTTGGATCGATCGCATCCTCGCAAAGCAGACAAGGGCGATCACCACCAATAGTCAGGGTGTTTGCGACTTTTATGCTTTGCACGGTTTACCTGCCGAAAAGTTTCAGGTGATCCCCAACGGGATTGAGTCTCGAAAGGAAGCGGCGATTTCTCGCGGAGAAGCGTTCGCGCGCTTGCAAGTGAAGGACGATAAGAAGCTAGTCTTGGCCGTCGGGCGTCTTTGGCCACAGAAACGTTATCGTGATCTCATTTGGGCCACTGAGTTGTTGGATACTCTTCGCGAAGATATGACGTTAGTCATTATTGGCGACGGTCCGCAGCTTGCTGAGTTGCAGCGATATCGTGATTCTGTAACGACAATCGATCGAGTGCGATTTGCGGGGAATCGAGACGATGTCTCCAGTTTATTACCACATGCTGATCAATTCTGGATTGGTAGTGAGTACGAGGGTCAGAGTAACGCTTTGATCGAGGCGATGCAGGCTGGTTTGCCGGTGATTGCGAGTGATATTCCAGGCAACACCGACCTTGTAGCAGATCATGTTACCGGACGACTTTTCCCCGTTGGTGATATGGCGGCTCTCGCTCGCTGCTCACAGTGGTGTTTTGAGAATCCCGAGCATGCTCAGGCCTTGGGAAATGCCGCTCAACACACAATAGCAAGCAATTTTTCCGTGCTGAGAATGGTTGATCGACATGCCGAACTTTATCGGCAGCTATCGAAGTGATCCGCTCGGAGGATGCCGCGGTCGCCCTTGTGAAGTGGCCAACTTTGGTCCATTTTGCCGCAACTGCGTGTCTAAAATGTTGCTAAGTGCTGTTCTTGTCTCTCAAAACGGTCGAGCTTCAGGCGGACTCGCGATGCTCAAGGCAACCGGACCTTCACGTACTAAAAGCAGTAGGCCACAAAATAGTGTCATGGGTGGTTTAGCTAGCTTTAATCTCTTGAATTGGTGGTAAAAAGTTCCGTCTGTAACGATCAGGGCAGGATCTTGCCTAAGATTCTTTTTACTTTCACTAACTTTCGTTCATAAGAAAGTTGAGCCTGTGATCGCCGTGGATAACATCGGTGATGTACTCGTGATTCAGATTTTTTACTGAATCGCTCATTATTTGCCGCATCACTGCCGAGACACAGCCCACATGGATACGAGCGAAACCCGTCGCTATTCGGTCGACGAAGTGGATCTCCTCCTCGCAAACGCGAGATTGAGGGACGAGCTAGAACCTTATCGAGATGAATCGATAGAGAATGATTCGGTTAGTCGCATGCCGCTTCAGATCGAGAACGAGTATCTCGAGTCAATGCTTGCATGGGAACGTGCTCCAGCACTTCCTATTTCTAACTGGTTTAGTCCGTCATTGCAGCTTCCATCACCTGATTCACTTTCTGATGGACAGATCTCTGCCTTACTCACTGACACGATCAGCCAACTGCACTCGCAAAATGTGGTTTTGCGGTACACCGATCATCTTTCTGATCGCGACTTGTATAAGGTGATCTACCGAGACATTCTTCCCTGTTGCGAGAAGAAGGTTGAGATCGCAGGTAAGAATCTCGAGTGGCGATGCATCGAAGACAACGACACTTGGCTTCGCTATTACGCTTCGGCTGTAGATCGTCGTCGATTCCAAGAGGAGCACGCGATCGATTTGCCCCCTGCCGAAACGCCCAAGTATCCACGTGAGTTACCGGGCTAAGCGGCTAGGTAACGCAATCAGCTTGTCCTTCGGTTAAGCACCGTACCCAAGTTCATGAATCTTTAACTAGGCGTTCCTGCCATGCGGCAGGAACGCTTTTTTTTATTCTTAATTGTTGGCTAAGACGTTACCAACGCAGCCCGAACTGAGCACCACCTGTGTCGCGGTTGTTTCCGCCTCGAAGTGGGCCATCGTGTTGGGCTTTGACCGCTACCTCTCGCGGTGGTTCGTCAACTTCTTCCTCTTTCGCTTTATTCTCAACAGCTGCAGCTGCATTTTGCTGGGCGGCTTTGATTGAGAGGGCGATTTTTTGGGTATCGCGGTCAAAGCTTAGGATTTTCACTTCAACTTCGTCGTCTTGTTTTACGAACGCATCGACTTTAGAGACTCGATGATGTGCCAGTTCACTGACGTGAACCAATCCTTCAACCCCAGCGGCAAGTCGAACAAAACATCCGAAGGTCGCCGTGCGCGTGACGGTTCCTCGATGGACACTACCTACTGTGAAATCCGCTTCTGCAGTGTTCCAAGGATTGTCGAGCAGATCGCGATAAGAGAGAGAGATCTTTCCTGTTGTTTCATCGATCTTATCGATTTTGACTTTGACCTTCTGGCCCTCTTCAAGAACCTCACTGGGGTGTTTAACACGTTCCCAGCTGAGTTTGCTGATGTGAATGAGGCCATCAAGACCGCCTAGGTCCACGAACGCTCCAAAGTCTTTGATGGATCGTACGGTTCCTTCGGCTTCATCACCAACCTGAATCTTCTCAAGCTGTTCTTGCCGTTTTTCTTCACGTTCTCGCTCGAGGATCGCTCGGTGACTGAGTACCAAGTTGCCTCGGCGTGCATTTGATTCGGTAACAACACAGAGGAGTTTTTTGTCTACAAATTCGGATGTGTCTTCAACGCGATACTCACTGATCTGGCTGATGGGGATAAAGCCTTTTACACCACCGACCTTGCACTCCAATCCTCCGTTATTGGTGCCCGTGATATTCGCTTCAACGACGGTGCCTTCTTCTAGGTCTTCCCAATCATTCGCTTCAATCGTGCCACCGGGCAAGCTGAGTGAGAAGAGTCCGTCTTCCCGATTCATGCCTCGGACAAGGACTTCCACTTGCAAACCGATCGCTGGCTCTTCCTTGAACTGTTCAAACGGCACAGCACCTTCATCTGGGCCACCAAGCGAGATGAAGACGTCATCTGCTTGGATTTTTAGCACCACCCCTTGGACTCTAGCACCATCCTCGATCGGATTTTTCTTCACCGAATCGGCTGCTGGGCCGGACATCATTCCGTCAAAGTCGTCATCACCCAAGATTGACTCAAATTCAGCCTGGATGTCGTCTGGCAACCCATGACGTACGTTGGGGACCGAGATTTTTGAACGTCTCGGTTGAGCGTCCGGAATCGGTTGCCCGGCTTTGGATTGGCCGTCTTCTCCGCCAATCTTTTTGCCTCCAATGCGGGGACGAGGTGCTTTGTTCTTCTTTTTCTCGCCGGAAGGCTTGGAGCCGGCTTGGAGTTTTTCAGGGTCTACCGCTGGCGACGAAGGCTTGTTGATTCCGCGCATCGCGAGGGGACCGGAACCTCGTTCTACTGCTGGCTGCGATGGAGCCGCAGTGGATGCAGGTTCGTTGGGGGTATCCGATGGGGTGGAAGGATTGGCCGGAGATTCCGGCTGTTCGCCATTGGTCATCGAGTTTCTACCGCGTGAACAGGATCAGGGATACAAGATTGACTCTTGAGGATTAGGTAAAGCAGTAGATCTGAAGGAATCGTATCTGCCTTTTGGGCTCAGTAGTCTAGCAATCCAGAAGGGGCCTCGGTAGCCTTCACCCACGTATTCTCTGACTCAGATTGGACGTTGTTATGCCAGCCATTGCTGAATTTGCCAGCTCTCTTCGTCAAATGCTCCCCCAACCGTGTGTCGAAGCGATTAACCTCGCAGAAATTCCTGGCCTAAATGGGGGGCCCGTTGATCAACCATTGGCTCATGTATTAGGCGGGACTTCCACATTAGATTGGGGGGGGCTAAGTGGTGCAGAACGGCGTCTTGCTGAGAGTGGGCTATGGTTACTCTCCGGTGAACTGGATGAGAGTCATACCATCAGCCAATCCATCGATCATCCAACCGGCAGTTTTTGGCATGGAATTATGCACCGCCGAGAAGGCGACTTTGGTAACGCCAAATATTGGTTTCGACTAACCGGGAATCATCCGGCTTTCGAGCTGATCTACAAGCATTCACAGGGCGACTACCTGGACCCGTTTGATTTTGTCGATACTTGTCAACGAGCACAACGCAAATCCGGTGAAGCGGCTGAGAGATGCAAAGCGGCTCAGTGGGTCGAATGGCAGGCCTTGATGCTCTATTCCATTGGTGCCATCTAAGCAGTTGCAGCGATCTGAGTAGCCAACTCCATCTGTGGAACAGGCTCCGTCTAACGAGTGAGTTTGAATCAATCACTCGTTGTATTGCAGCATCCGCCATCGATTTCGGGCTACCCAAAGATGGAAAGCTTCGGGCCTGCGGCACCCTTGCTTTTGGCCTTTGCTTCGGATTTTCTTACCTGCCAGTTCAGCTCGACATATCTGCGTAGTTTTCTTAGATCCGAGCGTTGTTGGTGGGCGGTCTGATCGCCTTCATTGGTGAAGATCACAACGGTGTCGTTGGCGGACGCTTCCTGCATCACCCAGTCAACGGCACGTGTTCGGTCCGCAACGAGCCGAAATCCAACACACTTCTCAACTCCGTCTAGTATCTCGTGACTACGTGCCAAGAAATTGGTTTTGTTGGTTGGGGTGGATGTCACGACAATTCGATCAGCGAATCGCTCCATCTTTTCCCCTACATCAGCCAAATCTTCGCTCCCCAATTGATCAGAAATGGCAAAGACGCACCAAAGCTTCCCGTGCCCTTTCATGGAACGATGCGTCCGAAGAGCCTGAGTAACTCGGTCAACCGTTCCGCCGGTTTCTAATACTGCAGTTGGTTGCTCGTGTTGTGATAAACGTTGGCCTCGTCCTGGGATTACCGAGAGCTGACCAAGCCTTTCGGCGATTGCATGGAGCGGCTGGTCAAGAAGGAGGCCGACCATTGCAGCTGCTGCGTGGTTGGCTGCCATTGCCGCACCACATAGTGGCGTTTCCATAACGGCACTCGTATCACGGTGCGAGACAATGAGGGTGGTCAAGCCATCTGCCTGCTCGATTAACTTGGTCGTTACATCGGCCGCTTTTCGCACACCGTAGGTCACCATCCGAACACCCGTTTCACGGATGATACGTATTGCCCGTTGGTCGTCCGCTGGAGCGATGACAACTCCTGACGATGCAAGGCACTCCAGGACACAATGGATTCCCGTTGGGCCAAAATCATTTGATTGGGTCGCTGAGCCCGTGACGACAATCATGTCAAACTCAACCGAGTCGTACTTGCCGTGTCTCGCGAGTTCTTCGGAAATCTCAACCACGCTCGCAGTGCATTGGTTGTCGACGGCCTCAGCAAGCCAATTGACCAATTCAGCACCGGTTGGTACCTGCGATTTGGGAGTTGATTGAACGATCCCATCGCAATCACCCAAGTCGTTCCAATAGGCCGTTCGTATGCCGGAAGATCGTAATAGGGAGGCAATTAAAAGAGTTGAGGTGGTTTTGCCCGCCGAGCCAACTACAGCAATGTTGAGTAACTTGCGGTCAGGTCGGTCAAAAACCTCTGCAGCGATCGTTGCGAGCGCAATGTCGATGTCACCAACGATACACTGGGGAATCGGCGAGGGTAGCACTTGCTCGGTCAGGATACCCGCCGCACCTCTCGCCGTTGCTTCAGCGACAACTCGAGATGGGCAGTCTTGGCCGATTCGGTAGACGGTTAACTGCCCAGGAGCAGAATCACTTGATGATTCCGCCACCGATTTGAAGTGAATGTCCGTATCGGCTGGAAAGCGGCCGGCAGGCATGATGGTGCGAAGCGAGAATGTTGCTTCGGATTCATGGGATGCGTTATTCGGCTCAACACCCTCGCGTTGCCCGCGACTGTTCCAACCGCTGTGGTCATCGCGGGAAGAATTATGATCTTCTTCATGACTGGATCGCTGGCACATGATGGCCTCCCTGCACATCTCGTTCGCGTTAGATCTTTTTTGGCGGTTCCACCGCCAAAGCCGAGGCAATCATTGCTCTCGTTGGATCAAGATTGTTCCCATCTGAAAAAAACGGTCAAGAGGAATCGGTCGTAGAGCAGAGATGTAAATCCGTTATCTGATCTCGCCGATTTAACGTATCGCTTCGTCTTTTGCTCGATCAGTGAGTTGCTGGAAGTTGAGGCATCACCCAAAAAATTTTTCGTGTTCTCTCAGACTCTTGGCGTGAAGGATGTGAGATCTTTTGCAAGCAAGACCGAGAGGTGTGGCGGAGTTGTGGGTGAAAGCCGATGGGAGCTTGTCCGGTGCCGCCTTAAGAAGTCCGAGGGAGACTATCATTAAAAATCAATCTGAGCGTCACGCAGCATGAGTTGTAGATCTTGCCACGCAGCAGCTTTCCGAGTCGGTTCTCGAAGTAGATAAGCGGGATGGTAGGTCACCAAAACTTTACTGTCGTGGTATCGGTGAAACTTACCGCGAAGACTACCGACTGACACTTTACTCTGGAGCAGTTCCTGGGCAGCCACGGCACCGAGGCATACAATGTATTCGGGCCTTAAGGTATCGAGCTGGCGACGATAGTAGTCCCTGCAATTGGCACGTTCTTCGAGTTCAGGATTGCGATTATTGGGTGGTCGACATTTGATCGTGTTCAGGATGTAAACCTCTTCACGTGAAAACTTACACGCCTCGATCATCTTGGTGAGCAACTGCCCAGCAGCGCCAACGAATGGTCTTCCGGTTCGATCCTCGTCTGCTCCCGGCGCTTCGCCAAAGAATACGACTCGCGGCTGAACGCTTCCTTCGCCAAATACGGTATGGTTTCGATTTCGAGTCAACTGTGGGCAGCGTTCGCAGGATGCCACTTGATCAGCGAGTTCAGCGAGGTAATTGCTTCTTTGTGAATCCGACAGATTCGATCCCGAGTAGGGCCCGTCAATGACCGGAAGGTAGTTGCCGCTGGAATCCACTGGCGGTGAAACCGTCTCGGTTGCCCGCGGCGGACTCGTCCCAATCTCCCGTGAAGCAGGTGAGCTAGGTTGCTGATCCACCTCAGGCTGCTGGTTTGTCGCGAGGTTGCCGGCCGCTTCGCTTGGGCTAGCTGTCACGGACTGAAAATGCATTGTTAGGCTTTCGACCTCTTCCGCATTGGGTTGCGGGAGCCATTGGACACCCGCCTGCTGTAGATGCTGCGCCAAGGCAGCGGCTTGGGCGAACACTTCGCCAGCATCGAGAGTTTCGACGTCGAGCGGTTCAGTTGGGGCTTCTGGTTGGGAATGATCTTCAGGCATGCGCTCAGCGGATACGAAACGCGTAGGTTATTTTGATCGAATCATGGCGGGATTCATTGTCTATCTCCCACTGATAATACCATGGTGTTTGAGCGGAGCACGGTGGGGATGGTCATTATGAGGCACCGAAAAACGTTTCTTTAGCGTTGCGGGGACGAAAAGGAACCGTTTGTGATCATTCGGGCGGCATTGAGTGCTGTCAATGCTCAGCAATTGTCGGCTTTGTTTGCCTGATCATTTGGTCGATGCAATTAAGGGACTATCCGTTTTTCGCTGCGGCGAATACGATCTTGGGAGCTGGGAGAGCCGCGTTTTAGATGGATCTCCTGTTCGCTTGGATTCTCCGTCATGTTCAACTTGATGGATTGCTGGTTGGTCGAGCTGGACTGCTGTGCAGGCCTGTCTGCCTTGAGGGGCTTCTTGGGGTGGTTATGACCACCGAGTTTTCTGCCACCGCATCCTCAGACACCGCATCCTCAGACACATTATCCTGAGTCACATGGATACGGAATCGGAAGCTCCGAAAATCTGTTAGCTGTATTGATTTCCAAAAGTAAGTTTCATGCCCGTTCCTCAAGTAGCCATCGTCGGTCGACCTAATGTCGGTAAAAGTAGCCTATTTAATTGGTTAGCACGCAGGCGACTGGCGATTGTTGACGATTACGCGGGAGTCACCCGCGATCGCATGACCACTCTGATTGAGATCAATGATCGTCATTTTGAATTGATTGATACCGGCGGGATGGGAATTGTTGACGAGGACAACCTGACCGATGACGTGCAGCGTCAAATCGAGTTTGCGATCCATTCTGCCGACGTGATTCTCTTTGTGGTGGATGTGCAGACCGGACAGATGCCGCTCGACGATGAAGTGGCCGAGAGGTTGCGTGCTTTGGGGCGTCCCATTTTATTGGTGGCCAACAAGGCAGATCAGCCACATCAAGAGGTTTTGTCTCAGGAGTTTCACCGACTGGGTTATGGTGACTTTATCTGTGTCAGTACGACGCAAAATCGCCATCGGGAAGAACTTCTTGAAAAAATCGAGGAGATCCTGCCACCACCTGAATCCGAGACTGTTACTTCTCCAAGAATGCATGTTGCCATCGTTGGACGCCGAAATGTTGGCAAAAGTACTTTTGTAAACACGTTGGCTGATTCAGAACGCATGATCGTTAGCGAAGTCCCCGGTACCACTCGCGATAGCGTTGATGTTGTGTTTGAACTCGACGGTCAGAGTATTGTCGCCATTGACACCCCTGGTTTGCGTAAACGGAAGAGCCAGCGAACCGATCTCGAGTTTTACGGGTTGCATCGAGCGCAACGAAGCATCCGCCGCGCCGATGTCGTGCTGATGTTTTTTGATGCGATGCAGCCAGTGAGTAAAGTCGACAAGCAACTCATGGGTTACGTGATGGAGAATCACAAGCCCAGTCTGTTCGTGGTCAATAAATGGGATTTGCTGGCCGGTGACGTAACCACAGACCAGTGGGTGGATTACCTTCGAGCACAATTTCCAACCCTCAGTTATGCACCGATCGCCTTCATCACGGGGCAGAAAGGGCGTAACGTTAAGGCGCTGCTGAACCATGCGACGATGCTTTTTAAGCAGGCTCGAGAACGAGTCTCAACCGGAGCACTCAATCGCCTGATTCAGTTTGCTGTTGAGTCGCATCAACCACCTCTCTATCAGAATCGCCGTCCTAAAATTTA
Organism: Rubripirellula sp.; assembly: GCA_022425745.1. Taxonomy (GTDB): domain Bacteria; phylum Planctomycetota; class Planctomycetia; order Pirellulales; family Pirellulaceae; genus Rubripirellula. The sequence continues at coordinate 1,114 of JAKMEW010000253.1, read as the reverse complement.
TTACGCAACACAGGTATCAACCGAGCCGCCCACGATCGTGTTGATGTGCAGCGAACCGAAGGCTTTCGGGAACGATTATCAGCGATACCTAATCGGTGTGATGCGTGATCATCTACCCTTTGCTGAAGTGCCTATCAAGCTCTACTTCGAAAAGCGAAAAAGCGGTGAAGATGGAGGCAAGTCCTCCAAAAAATCGTAGGAGCGATTGTTGCCTCAGGCCTGTGAGAGATTAATTCCCTGGTCATTGATCGAGTAGGGGGCGATGGATTCATCGCAGGCGCTGCCCCTGTGTTTTGCGACATGCAAGGCGCGACCCATCTTATTGCCGTCTTTGGTTTTTCCCATAAGGATGATGGTATTCGCATTGGAAAGTAGGTCACCGCTTTCAATGGGCCGCGTGATCAGGTCATCAAGCATGACTTCGTGGCTTGTGTAGAGTAGTAGACATGCGATCCGCTGGTGGTCGTACGCATGGCTGAGGACCTGTTGTTCGTTATTCCGGAATTGCGCTCGAAATAAATCTCTCGCCACCCAATCGTGCTCCTTTCGCAGGATCTGTTGGTAGACGTACTCGAATAGCTCGAGTTGGATTGAATCCGCTGCACGATCCGTCGGTTCAATGCCGTCCATCACGCAGCGACGCACGCCATGGATGAAATTACCGTAAAAGAAACCAATTGTCTGATCAAGTTTTCTCGCTTGTTCATATTTCCATTCTCGCCACTGATCAGAATTCATATCGCTGGCGGTTACACGGCGACCCTGGTACTGAAACAGGTGCAAGCTGTCACGGCGAGCGATTTCGCGATCCCAAAGGGAGTCGGTGAGTAGTTTTTGTCCTGCCGGTTGCTGCGTCATTTGCCAGTTGAACATCCGCTCGGCGTATTCGTTGTGATTTTGTGAGTCGCCGCGGGCAGTGAGGTCGAAGAAGATTCCTCGCTCTCCTTCTTGAGTCATCCCATGATTGGCGAATGCCAATCCGAGTTGGGTTTTTCCGATACCCGTAGCGCCCATGACAACCGTGAGAGTCCCAGGCAGCAGTCCGCCGCCGAGCATTGTGTCAAGTTGTGGCACGCCAGTTTGAATGCGGTCGGTCAATGGAGCGTTCTCGTGC